>CALXDE010000055.1 GCA_944386965.1 uncultured Oscillospiraceae bacterium | reverse complement strand
AATTCTCGTTGAGGTAATCCAGGAAATCAAAGGTATCCTTGATGTAAGTCTCGTCGTTGATGGCGTAGCGGAAGAACCACTGGAAGTTGTTGGTGCCGTCGGTCAGGCTCACGGCGGAGCAGGAGGCCACCAGGGGAATCTGATACTGCTCGGTGACAACGGCCACGGCCTTGGCGATGGCGCTGGTGAACTCGCCGCAGATGGCGACCACGTTCTCCTCGGAGATCAGGCGGCGGGCCTCGGACACGGCGGTGGTGGCGTCGCTCTTGTGGTCAGCGATGACCAGCTCCAGCTTCGCCCCGCCCATGCTCTGGATGCCGGCGTTGGCGGCCATGGCCATGGTCAGCTCGGGATGCTCCTCGTTGATGATATCGGTGACCATCTGATAGATCTCGGCCACCTGGTTGCCCAGCTGGGCGCTGGCGCCGGTCAGCGGAGTCAGCACGCCGATTCTAATGGTATCGCCGGTGGCGGCGTCGCCGCCCTCATCTGTGGTGCCGGAATTGTTGGTGTTGCCGTTGCCGGCGGTGTTGTTGGTGGTGGTGTTGTTGGTGGTGGTGTTCCCTCCGCAGGCGACCAGAGAGAACATCATGGCCGCTGTCAGAAGTAGACAAATCAGTTTCTTCATAGACATCTTTACCTCCAAAATAGTATTGACAAGATCGCGGTTGAGTGACCACACTCAGGTTCCTTACACAAATCAAAGGTTGGGTGTCGTGTAAGTTTAGCCAAAGTATAGAAGATATTTTTCCGAAATGCAAGTTTTTTCTGCTATTAAAAAGTCAATTCTATGTTTCTCACATAAACGCCCTTGCTAAAATGTTGATTTTCAACAATAATCGGTTTGTGCCGGAAAATATCCTTGCATCTCTAAAAAAGTAGTGGTATAAAAAGTTGGAAAGCAACATTTTTATTTCTCTTTCCACACTTTTGCCTTCCACAGGCGAACCGTCAGCAAAAAGGAGGACTCTCCCAATGTATACCAATCTGAATCCCAGAACCATGGGCCTGAATCACCACCCGTTTCCTGTGCTGCTGGACGCGGCCTGTCAGAGCGGCTTCAAGGCTGTGGAGGTGCCGGCGGGCGCCTTCGACACGGATCAGGCGGCGGCCCAGGCCCGGGTCAAAATGGAGGATCTGGGGATGCGCTTTGGCCTGATCATGGCCCCGGCGGACATGTATAAAATCCCCGACGAGGAATTTGACGCCAGGGTGGTTGAATTTGGACAGTGGGCCCATCGGGCCAGCCTCGCCGGGTGCTCCCGGGCCTATAACCACATCTGGGCGGGCAGCGACCGCTTTTCCTATCAGGATAATTTCCAGTGGCACGCCGCCCGGCTGGAGAAGATCTACCACGTTCTCTCCCAGGAGGGAATTCGCTACGGTTTGGAATTTATGGGAGCCAAAACCGTGCGGGATCAGTTCCGCTATCCCTTTATTCACTCCCTGATGGGGGTGCTCTCCCTGGCGGACGCGGTATCCCCGGAGATCGGATTTGTCTTTGACACCATCCACTGGTACACCAGCGGCAGCCGGGATGATGACCTGTTCTATGCCGTCCGGCACCCGGAGCGGATCGTCAATCTGCATCTGTGCAATCCCGACGCCACCCGCAGCCGGGAGGAACAGGACGACCACATCCGCGCCCTGCCCGGCGAAAACGACCTGGTGGATTGCGTCCGGATTCTGCGGCTGCTCGAGGCCGCCGGCTACAGCGGCCCGGTGATTATGGAGCCCATGGCTCCCACGACCACCCGTTACAGCCAGATGACCGCCCTGGACGCCGCCCGGGAGGCCAGCGACTGTCTGCACCGTCTCTTTGCCCAGGCCGGTGTCCAGGAGCGCTGATGCCCTTTTGGGTCTGCGTACCAAAAGTTTTTGTCTGTGATTCAAAGATTTTTATTGACCGAATCAAAGATTTGATATATACTATCCCACAGAAGCATGTGGGATCATCCGGTCATCACAGGATGGAGACGTGAGTCATATGTCGGAGCGAATCTGCCTGGCAGTGGATGTGGGGGGCAGCAGCGTCAAGGTGCTGGCCGCCCGATACACCGCCGGACGCGTGGAAATCATCGATCAATACAGCGTAGCCACCCAGCCGGTGTCCGTGGGAGGGCATGTCCATATCGACGTGCCGGAGCTGATTGCCCAGATCCAGGGCGGCATCCGCGGCCTGCGTTCCCGGGGCATCGCGCCTCAGACCATGGGGATCGATACCTTTGGAAACGGCTACGGCTTTCTGGACAGCGCGCTGACGCTCCAGGAGCTTCCCTACTTTTATAAGGATGCCCGGACAAAGGGCGTCCTAGAACTGATGGGCCGGGTGGTTCCCATAGATGCCCTCTACCAGTCCAGCGGCGTCTATCCCACGGATATTCGAGTGCTGATGCAGCTGTTTTACGAGACGCGGCGGCCCGGCAGTCCGATCCACCGCTGCCGCTGGATGCTGCTCCTGCCGGATCTGCTGAATTTCTGTCTGACCGGTCAGATCGCCGCGGAGGAGTCCATGGCCTCGGTGGCAGACCTGCTGGATGTCTCCGGCCGGCAGTGGAACACGCCCCTGCTGGAGCGGCTGGGCATCCCAACCGGGATGCTTCCTCCCCTGGTCAAGGGGGGACATCAGCGCCACGCCATGACTGCCCAGGCCGCCCAGGCCGCCGGCGGCAGTCTGGATGTGGTCACGGTCACCAGCCACGACACGGAGTCGGCATTGCTGGCGGCGCCGGGACTCAGCACGGACAAGGTTTTTGCCAGCATTGGGACATCCCTGATTTTCGGGACCCGGACTGACCGCGTCATCGTCTCCCGGCAGGGCTATGAGGGGGCGTTCAAGTCCATGAAGGGGCCCTTCGGGTTCTCCCTGTGCCGGGACTTCAACGCCATGTGGCTCTTTGAGCAGTGCATGCGGCTCTGGCGGCAGGAGAATCCCTCCCTCCGTTACGACGATGTGACCGACGCCTGCCGCAGGGCCGGAAACAACGGGACCTATCTCAACGTATGCGACCCCAGCCTGCGGACGGAGGGCGGCAATATCCTGGATACCATTGCCGCCTACTGCCGGGACACTGGCCAGCAGCCGCCCCGGACCCTGGGGGAGACGGCCAACTGTATCTTTGACAGCATTGTGCTCCAGTCCCTCTGGTCCCTGGAGCAGATCAAGCAGATCACCGGCCGCCCCAGCTATCGGGGGCTGGTGGCCATCGGCGGCGGCGTGCGCAACGCACTGCTGACCCAGCGCCTGGCGGACGCTTTGAACATGCCGGTGACCACCGGCAGCGGCGTGTCCAGCGCGCTGGGCAACGTCCTGATGCAGCTGCACGCCACGGGAGAGCTGCCGGATGAGGAGGCCGTCCGCCGCACCGCGCAAACATCGTTTATAAGCAACACCTTCCTTCCACAGGCCGATACCCAGGGGAAATGGGAGAAAGCGCTGCTTACATTAAATACCATTGACAAAATACGAGGATTTTGGAGGTAAGCAAAATGAGCCGCACAATTGATTACGATGTCATCCGGGAAATCATCCGCGTCGCCAAGGCCATGGAGGCCGCCCAACTGGTCAACACCTATGAGGGCAACCTGTCCATCAAGCAGGACGGCCTGCTGTACATCACGCCCGCCCGCACCCGGAAGAGCACCCTGACCGAGGACCTGATCTGCGTGATCGACGAGGAGGGCAATCAGATCCACGGCACCAAGAAGTCCTCCTCCGAGACGATCATGCACCACAACTCCTATGAGCTGCGCCCCGACATCAACGCTGTCATCCACTGCCACTCCCCGTTCCTCACCGCCCACGCCATGTGCCATGTGCCCATTGACCAGAAGTGCCACCCGGAAATCCTGTTCCACTTCAAGGACATCCCCGTCGCCCCCTATGGTCAGCCCGGCACCCGGGAGATCCTGGACCAGGCCGCTCCCTATCTGAAGAACCGCAATCTGGTTCTGCTGGGCAACCACGGCGTTCTGGCGGTGGGCTCCACCCTGGAAAAGGCTTTCCAGCGCGTTGAGGCCGCCGAGAAGTTCGCCAAGGAGATCTGCATCGCCAAGCTCCTGGGCCCCACCATCGATATCCCCCAGTCTGAGATCGATCGCATCCTGGCCCGGGACATCGAAGTCTGATTCCCTCTCCCATTTCCCATCCCACGTCAATTTTGAAAAAAGGATCGAGGTAACACTATGCTTGTATCCACAAAGGACATGCTCATCAAGGCTCAGAAAGAGCACTACGCCGTGGCCAACTTCTGCATCTGGAATGTGGAGATGCTCTCCGGCGTGATGAAGGCCTGCGAAAAGCTCCAGTCGCCGGTGATTCTCTCCTTCGGCAGCGGCTTTCTGGTCAACACCGATATCAACCATTTTGTCCACATGATGCGCTCCTATGCCACTACCACCGCCCTCCCCTGCTCCATCCACTGGGACCACGGCCGCAGCTATGAGATTGTCAGCCATGCCATTGACATCGGCTACAACTCCCTGATGATCGACGGTTCCGCCTATCCTCTGGAGGAGAACATCCGCATCACCAAGCAGGTGGTGGACCGTTTCCACCCCCTGTGCATCCCCGTGGAGGCCGAACTGGGCCACGTGGGCGCCGAGACAAATTACGAGGAGGCCCTGGCCCACTACATGTATACCGACCCCAGCCAGGCCGCCGAGTTTGTGGAGCGCACGGGCATTGACTCCCTGGCCATTGCCATCGGCAACCAGCACGGCGCCTACACCGCGCCTCCCCAGATCAACTTTGAGATCCTGGAGAAGGTCCGCAACAGCGTCTCCATCCCCCTGGTGCTCCACGGCGCCTCCGGCATCGGCGACGAGGACATCCGCCACGCCATTGACCTGGGCATCACCAAAATCAATATCCACACGGAGCTGTGCGAGGCGGCCATGGACGCCATCCACGCCTGCCCGCCGGACGAGAAGTATCAGGGGCTGAACATCAAGGTCCGCGACGCCGTCCAGGCCCGGGCGGAGAACAAGATCATGCTCTTCGGCAGCAACGGCAAGGCCCAGGGCTGGTTTGAGAAGTAACCGGTTGCGGTACATCCCACACTCTTTGAATTTGTATGGAGGAAGACTATGAAAACCATCAAAATCGGCACATTGGATAAGCCTGTGTCCCGTCTGAGTCTGGGCACCTGGGCCATCGGCGGCGGTCCCGCCTGGGGTCAGACCCCGGAGGAGCAGGCTGCCGCGGAGGAAAAGAGCATTGAAACCATCTGCGCCTGCCCCGGCGCCGGCGTAAACATGATCGACACCGCCCCCGGCTATAACTTCGGCAACAGCGAGCGGATCGTCGGCAAGGCTCTGAAGAAGATGAACCGGGACGAGATGTGCATCATCACCAAGTTCGGCATCGTCTGGGACCGGAAGGGCGCTCTGTTCAATAAGGTGGGGGATACCCAGCTCTATAAGAATCTGTCCCGGGACTCCATCCTCCACGAGATCGACATGAGCCTGGAGCGCCTGGGCACCGACTACATCGATGTGTACATGTCCCACTGGCAGGCGGTGGAGCCCTATTACACGCCCATCAGCGAGACAATGGAGCTGCTCAACGAGCTCAAGGCCCAGGGGAAGATCCACGCCATCGGCGCGGCCAACGTGACCCCCGAGCAGGTGGAGGAGTATCTGAAATACGGCGACCTGGACATCGTTCAGGCCAAGTACAGCATTCTGGACCGGGCCGTGGAGCAGGATCTGCTGCCCATCTGCAAGAAGCACGGCATCGTTCTCCAGGCATACTCCCCCCTGGAGATGGGTCTGCTCAGCGGCGCTCTGCCCCGTGACTACAAGCCTGTGGGCGCCCAGATCCCCAAGAAGTGGTTCCAGCCGGAGAACCTGCCCCGGGTGTTTGACTTCCTGGATCAGCTCAAGCCCCTGTGCGAAAAGTACAACTGCGCCATCGCCGACCTGTCCCTGGCCTGGATTCTGGCCCAGGACGAGAAGGTGGTGCTGCTCAGCGGCGCTACCAGTCCCGATCAGATCCGCGCCAACACCCACGCCGCCGACATCGACCTGAGCGCCGAGGACGTGCAGATGATGCGGGAGATGGCGGAAGCGCTGGACCGCTGAAATGAGCGGCTCCCCAAACCCTATTGAAATAGCGGGCGATTCCCGCTATAATGGAAATTGCTATGATGTGAGGAGGGCGAAGGGGAAGATGGCGCAGAAGGACAGACTGGAGAGCATCCGTTCCATTGTAAAGGCGGAGAGGCGTGTTGTCGTTTCCGAGCTGAGCAAGCAATTTGACGTGACGGAGGAGACAATCCGCCGGGACCTGGAAAAGCTGGAGGGCGAGGGACTGGTCACCCGGACCTATGGAGGCGCCGTGCTGATGCACCCGGTCAACGCCGATGTCCGCATCAGCTATATGCGCCGGACACAGATCAACGTGGAGGAGAAACAGGCCATTGCCCGCATTGCCGTCCGGCAGCTTCCCCAGCACGGGGCCGCCATCGGCGCCGACTCCAGCTCCACGGTGCGGGAGGCCATCCGCCTGCTCAGCGACCGGGAGGATCTGCTGCTGATGACATACTCCGCCAGCATCCTGCGGGAGCTGGAGGATGCCAGGGTGAAGGTCATGTCCACCGGCGGATTTTTGAACAAGAAATCCTTCTCTTTCCAGGGAGTCATCGCCCGCAACACCATCAAGGATTACCACATGGATGTGGCGCTCATCAGCTGCAAAGGGCTGCAGCTGGGCTCCGGCGCCTTTGACAGCGACGAGGACGAGGCGGAGCTCAAGCGGCTGATGATCCAGCAGTCCCAGAAGGTGTTCCTGCTGGTGGACCACACCAAATTCGGCAAGCTGGCGTTCACCAAGGTCTTTGACCTGGATCAGGTGGATGTGGTGATCACGGACCGGCAGCCCGGTGCGGAGTGGGTGGAGTGGTTTGCCGCCAACAACATCCAGCTTCTCTACTGACCAATAACAAAAGCCGTCCGGCGGCCTGGGGCCGCCGGACGGCTTTTGCGTTTTCCCATGAATCCCTCCCCGGGAGCGCCGTCCCGCCGCGGGGCAGGCGCCGGGCGGCGCGTCCCTCTTCTCCCGGAAGCCAGCCGGAAAGGGGCCGTCACGCCTCACTGCCCCGCACCGGCAGGCACACCACCAGCTCAAATTCTCCGCCCCTTGCCCCGGCGTCCAGGGTGCCGCCGTACCGCTCCGCGATCTCCCGCATCCCCGGGATGCCGAAGCCGTGGGCGGACTTGTCCGCCTTGGAGGTGGCAAGGTCCGGGGCCACCGCGGCGCCCACGGGATTCCCCACCCGCAGCATAAAGAGCCCCTTGTCCACCCGGCACCGGAGGGTGACCCTCTTTTCCTCCGCCCGCTCCACGCCCTCCATGGCGTTGTCCAGGGCGTTGCCCAGCAGGGCCGCCAGATCCGTGTCCGCCACCGGCAGCTCCCTGGGGAGGGACACGGTGAAGTCCGCCGTGATGCCTGCGCGCTCCATGGCCTCCGCCTTGGCGGCAAGGACCACGCTGGCCGTCTCGTTCTCGCAGAATCTTTTTCCGCCCCGGAGGGCCGGGGAGGCGGCCATCTCATCCAGATAGCCCAGGGCCCCCTGGGTATCGTCCCGCTCCAACAGGCCCCGGACCACCGTCAGGTGGTTTCTGAGGTCGTGGCGGAGCTGGCGCACCTGCCGCTCCTGCTGCCGGAGGCCCTGGTAGTAGACCTCCCGCAGGCCCGAGAGTTGACTGGCACGCTCCAGCCGCTCGTGGTCCGCCAGGATCAGCACCGCGAACAGCAGCACGATGGAGGTGATCAGCACGAAGGGCAGCACCACCAGCCCCTGGTTCAGGGCCATGGCGCTCGCAGCGTCGGACTCATATTTCTGAAAGGTCAGCAGCACCACGGCGATGAGGGCGCACAACGGCATGGCCGCCAGGCCCAGCACCATCTGCCACAGCCGCCGGGAGAGGCGCGCCTGCTCTGCCGGGAACCGCC
>CALXDE010000054.1 GCA_944386965.1 uncultured Oscillospiraceae bacterium | reverse complement strand
GCCCTCTACCTCCTGCGCCGGACCGACGAGGGCCACGAGGGGGAGTGGTGGTACCTGGCCTTCACCGGCTTTGTCGCCGGGGATGAGAGCGGCCATGTGGAGGCGGAGACGATGCTTCAGGTCTACGGCATCCAGTCCGCCGACGACATCGCCGCGGTCTGTGACCGGCGCAGCGGAGAGCAGCTGCTGCCCCCGGAGGCGTTTTACGACGCCCTGCTGGCATCTTCCGCCTGGGGCCGGGAGGATTTTGCGGAGCGGGTGGACAGCACGCTGAATGCCTATGCGGGAGCCGTGGGCATCCGCCTGGAGACGGACTGTGGCCTGCGGACCAACATGACCTACTATCCGGAGATCGGTTTTGTCAAGTGGTTCGACAGCTTCTACCAGGTGGGGAAACTGCTGTAAAGGGATTTTGCATAACAGAAGGAGGGCCCTGCCGTGCCGGCAGGGCCCTCCCATATTCTTGCTTTTTCTTATCCCGGAAACCGCTCTGAGAGTACCTGACACAGGACATCAGCCATCAGGGCGTGCCCCTCCGCCGTGGGGTGGAGGCCGTCCTGGAACAGCTCCCGGCGGACGATGCCGTCAGGATGGAGGAAGGGAGTGCGGAAGTCCGCCAGAGGCAGATCCTTGGCGGTGCAGAACACCCGCATCCACTGGGCGTATTCCTCACCCAGCGCCGCGGAGCGGGCGGGGTCGCAGGTCTTGTCCCAGTCCATGACGTGCATATCCTCCGGCGCGATGGGCAGCGGCAGCCCCAGAATGATGGGCAGCTCCAGGGCCATGGCCTGCCGGGTAATGGCGACCACGTTGGCGCAGACCGGGCGGTACGCCCCGGTGAGATTGATGTCGTTGATGCCGCCGAGGAACACCATGGCGTCAGGGGACTGGGCGAAGACCTGGTTCTGGCAGCGGGCGAGCATGCCGCCGCTGGTGTCTCCGCTGACGCCGCGGTTGACGAGGGTGTGGCCGGTGCGTGAAGCGACCAGATCGGTCCAGCGCTTCGACAGCTCCGGCAGACCGTACCCGTAGGTGATGCTGTCACCCATGCAGATGATTTTCATAGCAGTCCTCCTCTATATCTATCGCAGTGTAAAGTGATTTTTGTCAAAGGTCAGGACCCCCTGGTCCCGGAGCTTGCACAGCTCATTGGACATGGCGCTGCGGTCCACGGAGAGGTAGTCCGCCAGCTGCTGGCGGTTGAAGGGGATGGTGAAGTGACTGCTGCGGGCCGTTTGCGCGCAGTGGGAGAGGTAGGCGAGCAGCTTCTCCCGGGTGGTCCTTCGGGTGAGATAGCCGATCTTCTCCGTAAGCAGCCGGTTTTTCGCCGTGACCACCTGGAAGAGATTGTGGAGCAGGGCGCGGTGAAAGGCACAGCTCTGGCAGCAGGGGGAGAGGACCTTCTCCCCGTCCAGCCAGAGGATCGCGGCGTTTGCGGCGGCCTCGGCGCTGACCTGGGCGGGGAGGTCCGGGCTGCAGGCGAACACCTCCCCGAACAGATCCCCCGGAGAGAGGGAGGCGATGATGTTCCGGTTGCCCCAGTAGTCCTCGGTGAAGAGAAGGACCTCCCCCTCCAGCACCACCCCCAGTTCCCGGAGGGGACTTCCGGCCAGAAGGAGGAACTCCCCGCGGGAGTAGCGGACCTCCCGGCTGGAGAGACAGCGAAGCATCGGCAGGATATCCGAGTCAGCGATCCCCTCGAACAGGGGGGAGCGGCGCAGGAGAGCGAGATGGGAGTTCATGCGGCGGCACCTCCGTTGGAAAAACAACAGACGAATCGTCTCTATTGTAGTATATTCTGTCCAGAAACACAAGAGGAGGTGCGGACAAATGGCAATGCTCTTTACCCAGTGTCCCGGCGCGGCCCGGCTGCGCCAGCCCACCATTGAGGAGAAGGTGTGTCCGGTGTGCGGGGAGCTCATTGAGATGTTCTCCACCGACGTGACGGCCACCTGCGACCGGTGCGGCTTTGTTGCCTACAACGACGCCCAAAATTGTATCGACTGGTGCAAGTATGCCAAGCAGTGTATTGGCGAAAAACTTTACAGCAAGCTTATGAAGGAGAAGCGCAATGAAACGCAAGATCATCAAAATTGACCAGGAGCGGTGCGACGGCTGCGGCGCGTGCGCCGCGGCCTGTCACGAGGGGGCCATCGGCATGATCGGCGGCAAGGCCCATCTGCTGCGGGACGACTACTGTGACGGTCTGGGGGACTGCCTGCCCGCCTGCCCCACCGGGGCCATCACTTTTGAGGAGCGGGAGGCCGCGCCCTATGACGCGAAAGCCGTTCAGGCCAAGCGGGAGGAGAAGGAAAACGCCCTGCCCTGCGGCTGTCCCGGCACGGCGGCCCGGGCCCTTGAGCGGCCTGAGGCCCCGGCGCCCGCGGGTGAGGTGCCCAGTGAGCTGCGCCAGTGGCCGGTGCAGATCCAGCTGGTGAATGTCCACGCGCCCTATCTCAGCGGCGCGGACCTGTTGGTGGCCGCCGACTGTACGGCCTACGCCTGCGGGGATTTCCACCGCCGATTCATCCGGGGGCGGGTGACCCTCGTGGGCTGTCCCAAGCTGGACCGTGTGGACTACAGTGAGAAGCTCACCCAGATCCTTCGGGAAAACGATATCCGGTCCGTCACCGTGGCGCGCATGGAGGTGCCCTGCTGCGGCGGCATGGAGCTGGCGGTGAAGAAGGCCATCCAGCAGAGCGGGAAGTTCCTGCCCTGGCATGTGGTGACCATCTCCGCCCAGGGGGAGATCCTCTCGGAGTAAGGAAAAACACACGGCCCCGCCGGTGAGTCCGGCGGGGCCGTGTGTTCCTATTTTACCCGGATGTTGCGATCCCGGAGCCGCCGGTTCACAAAGTCCCGGAACAGGGTGTAGGCCACCGAGGTCAGCGGGATGAACAGCAGCATCCCCGCAACGCCCATAAGGCTGCCGCCCACGGTCACCGCCATCAGCACCCAGATGGAGGGCAGACCCACCGAGTTCCCCACCACATGGGGATAGATCAGGTTTCCCTCGATCTGCTGGAGGACCAGGAAGAGCACGATGAACAGCAGCGCTTTGCTGGGGGAGATCATCAGCAGCAGGAACGCTCCCACGGCGCAGCCGATGAAAGCGCCCACGATGGGGATCAGAGCCGTTACCGCGATGAGACAGCCGATGAGCAGGGCGTAGGGGATTTTCAGCAGCGAGAGGACCACAAAGAACATGCTGCCCAGAATCACCGCCTCGATGCACTGGCCGGTGATGAAGCTGGAGAAGATGCGGTAGCTGAGGGAGGCCACGGACATGGTCTTCTCCGCGATGGGGCGTGGGAGAAGGGCATAGAGGGCCTTGCGGAAGTTTCGGCCCAGCTTCTCCTTCTGCAGCAGGATGTAGCAGGCGAAGACGAAGGCGATGAAAGCGGAGGCCACGCCGCTGACCACGGAGCGGACGGTGGAGATGGTGATATTGAGCACGCCGCCCACGCTGCTTTTCAGGAGCTCGGCCGCCCGGTTCAGCAGC
This sequence comes from uncultured Oscillospiraceae bacterium, assembly GCA_944386965.1. The sequence goes on along the minus strand of CALXDE010000054.1, from coordinate 512 downwards.
GCGTTCCAGTCAAAGGTCAGGTTCTCAAGCTGGGAATTGATCCACTCGGCAATCTGGGGATTGTTGGCGAACAGGTCCTCCGCCCAGTTGACAAAGCGGGGGATCGCGGCCTGAATGGCCAGGCCCAGGCTCGTCAGAGATTCTCCCAGCTGGGGAATGATGACCAGCAGCAGGATCAGGATGACCAGCACCACCAGCACCAGCGTCAGCAGCAGGCTCACCGGCCGGGCCAGCTTTTTCAGGTATTTGCTGTCCCGCAGGCGGCGCAGGGGCTTGTTCTCCAGAAAATGCATGGGCACATTGAGGATAAAGGCGATGGCGCCGCCCACCAGAAAGGGGGAGAGAATCCCCACCAACAGGCGCAGCTCCATCGCGATGAAGCCAACGTTCTGGGCGCAGGCGAAGAGCAGAAAGACCAGAACGATCAGAAAGATCAGTTTTCGCATGGTGTTGCGGTTGAGTTCCATGGCAGCCTCCTTATGACAATCTAGCCGTTGTTTCTATCGTACCCG
>CALXDE010000053.1 GCA_944386965.1 uncultured Oscillospiraceae bacterium | reverse complement strand
CGCTCTCGATGTAGGTGGCGGCCCGTCGGTGGTGATCGATGACCGCCACCCGGTTGCAGCTGTCCAGCAGCTGCCGGGACTCCACCATGTCCGGCCGGTTGGTGTCCACCACCACCAGCAGCGCCCCAGGCTGGGCGTGGATGAAGGCGTCGCTGCCGCTGACGAAGGCGTCCTCGTACTCCGGCAGCTCCCGCAGGCGCCGGAGGAGGGGGTTGGCGTTGTTGTTGTCCAGGTCAATGACGATCTGGACCCGCTTCCGGCTCTGACGGGCGATGCAGTAGATCCCCGCGGCGGCGCCCACGGCGTCCATATCCGCGTACTCGTGGCCCATGACGTAGACCTCGCTGGCGTCGCTGACGAGGTCGCTGAGGGCCTTGGCCATGACCCGGCTCTTGACCTTGGTGCGCTTCTCCGCGGACTGGCGGCGGCCGCCGTAGAACTGGAAGTCCAGGGCGTCCTTCACCACCGCCTGATCCCCGCCCCGGCTCAGGGCCATCTCGATGCACTTGTTGGCTGTCTCGAACAGCTCTTCAAAGCTGCCCGTGTCCTTGGCCATGCCGATGGAGAGGGTGGCGGTGACCCCATCCTCGCTGGTGACGGCGTGGACCGTGTCCAGAATGGCGAACTTCTCCTCCACCATCTGCTCAAAGTACTGCTCCTCGCAGACAAAGAGGTAGTGGTCCCGGTCGTACTTGCGCAGCAGCCCGTTCTTCCCGGATACCCAGTCGTTGAGCCGCTCGTCGATCTGGGCCAGCACCGCCGAGCGGGCGGCCTCGCCGCCGGCCTTCATCAGCTCCTCGTAGTTGTCAATGACCAGCACCGCCACCACCGGACGGGTGGCCTCATAGCGCTGGACAGCGGCGTCGCTCTCCGTCACATCCACCCAGTAGGTGGTCACCAGCAGGTTCTCCCCCACGTTTTTTCCGGCCAGGTGGACCGCCGATCCAAACACCCGGTACACCCGCTCCCCCAGACACACCCGGCGGGGGCACTCGCTCTCCCCGTCCAGGGCCCACTTGCAGGAGAAGTCCGGCAGCAGCTCCGAGACGCGCACATCGTAGAGCCCGTCCTCGTGGCCGCAGGCGGTGAGGAACGCGTCGTTGCTCCAGGCGACCTCCATACTGTCTGCCCGGAACACCGCCACCGGCATGGGCGCCTCCAGGAGATTGGCCCGGCTGGCGGAGTCCATGGTGCCGGTCATGGTGTCGATGTACTGCATCAGATTTTTTCTGCGCCGCACGGCCGAGCGCTGCAGCACCGCATACAGCACCACCGTCAGCCCCGCCTCCGCCAGGGCCAGAGTGGGACTGAAGGGAATGGCCAGAGCCACAAACAGGATCAGACACACGATGACCGGCCGGATATTGGGCTCGATCAGTCGGGCTAACTTTCGATTCACGGTCGCTTTCCCCTCTTTCTTCCCGCCGCCCCGCCGGGGCGGAATATGCCCCGGCCGCCGGCGGTCCTCCGCGATATTTGCAATGATATAGTATACCATATGACAGCCGCCTTGTAAAACAATAATTTCCGCCCCTTTCCCGCCTGTTTTACCAGCTTTGGCGCCCCGCGCCGCCGCCGGGACCGGCTGTTAGCCTCGGCTATCGGATTTTTTCCAACTTTTTGTGTACAAAGCCGCTATCCTGTGTTATACTAGTTTTGAATGAGGAGAAATTTTCCTCTTTTTTATTGGTTTTTTCGGAGCCGCTGAGGCGTCCTCCGATAAAATATAGATGCAAGAGAGACGCAAGGCACAGGGGTGGCCGCAGCCAGATGTCCCAGGCGAAGCGGGGCTTGGGACGGATCGGCCGACCCCTTGTTCTGGTGCGCTCTCCTGGTCGTTACATATTCTGAAATGAAACAGGAGTGAATGTATTTGGCAGAAAAAATGAAAATTATTCCCCTCGGCGGTCTGGACGAGATCGGCAAGAATATGACCGTCTATGAGTACGGCGGCGAGATCATCGTGGTGGACTGCGGCATGGGCTTCCCCGGGGATGACATGTACGGCGTGGATCTGGTGATTCCGGATGTGACGTACCTCATCAAGCAGCGGGCCCGCATCCGGGGGCTGTTCATCACCCACGGCCACGAGGACCACATCGGCGCCATCCCCTATATCCTCAAGCAGGTGAACATGCCCATCTACTGCACCCGGTTCACCGCCGGGCTCATCAAGCTCAAGCTGGAGGAGCATGGCCTGCTCAAGAGCACCAAGCTCATCACCGTGGAGCCCGGGGAAATGGTCCGGGTGGGCAAGTTCTATGTGGAGTTCATCCACGTCAACCACTCCATCGCCGACTCGGTGGCCTTTGCCATCCACACGGACATGGGCGTGGTGGTCCACACCGGGGACTTCAAGATCGACTCCACCCCCATCGACGGGGCGGTCATCGACCTGGGCCGCTTCGGGGAGCTGGGCCGGGAGGGGGTGCTGGCGCTGCTGGCGGACTCCACCAATGTGGAGCGGCCGGGGTACACCCCGTCGGAGAAGACCGTGGGCCACACCTTTGAGCGGCTGTTCGCCGGGTGCACGGACCGGATCATCGTCACCACCTTCGCCTCCAACGTCCACCGCCTCCAGCAGGTCATCAACGCCGCGGCAGCCAACAACCGCAAGGTGGCTGTCAGCGGCCGGAGCATGGAGAACATCATGCGCGTCTCCACAGACCTGGGGTACATGAAGGTTCCCAAGGGCGTGCTGACGGACCTCAACAAGATCAAGAGCCTGCCCAAGGAGCGGCAGGTCATCGTCACCACCGGCAGCCAGGGCGAGGAGATGAGCGCCCTGTACCGCATGGCCTTCTCCACCCACCGGCAGATCGACCTGGGGCCGGGGGACAAGGTCATCATCTCCGCCAGCGCCATCCCCGGCAATGAGAAGACCATCGGCCGGGTCATCAACGTGCTCTTTCGCAAGGGGGTGGACGTGGTCTATGACCGGGCGGATATGCTCCATGTGTCCGGCCACGCCTGCCAGGAGGAGCTGAAGATCATCCACGCCCTGGTGCGCCCCAAGTTCTTCATCCCCGTCCACGGTGAGCAGAAGATGCTCCGCCGCCACATGAACCTGGCCCTGGACATGGGCATGGACCGCAGCCACATCGTTCTGCCGGAGATCGGCAGCGTCATCGAGATCACCAGCCGCACCATCAAGGTGGGCGGCTCCGTCCCCTCCGGAGAGCTGCTGGTGGACGGCAGCGGCGTGGGGGACGTGGGCTCCGTGGTGCTCCGGGACCGGAAGATCCTGGCCGAGGACGGCATGGTGGTGGTGATCCTCAACATCTCCTCCCGCAACAACCAGCTTCTCAG
>CALXDE010000052.1 GCA_944386965.1 uncultured Oscillospiraceae bacterium | reverse complement strand
AAAGACGTCGGAGCAAAGCGGACTTTGCTCCGACGTGGTGCGCGAGGCGGGACTTGAACCCGCACGTGCGTAATGCACACTAGAACCTGAATCTAGCGAGTCTGCCAATTCCACCACTCGCGCATATGAAGTTGTCCCGCGGAGGAAGGACGGAGTCCTTCCTCCATCGGGATGGCAGCGGGTGAAGGATTCGAACCCTCACATACGGAGTCAGAGTCCGCTGTGCTACCTTTACACAAACCCGCTATGTTCATAGCGAACAGACACTATTATACGGATTTTTCTCCGTTTGTCAACCCCATATCGCCAGATTTTTCAAAAAATTTTGCGGCTGGAAATTCCTTTCACAAAAACAGGATTTTTTGTCCAAAACCCTTGACTGTCAAGGGGCTTTATCCCTTATACTATCCTTAAAAGGAGGGGATTCCATGACCATCAGCGAGCTGGAACAGCGGACCGGCATGACCCGGGCCAATATTCGCTACTACGAGCAGGAGGGACTCCTGTCCCCCGACCGTCGGGAGAACGGCTACCGGGATTACAGCGATGGGGACCTGGAGACGCTGCTGCGCGTCAAGCTTTTGCGGCAGCTCAACTTCTCCCTGGAGGAGATCCGGCAGCTCCAGCGGGGGGAGACGGATTTCCCCGCCGCCATGGCCCGGCGCGGCGAGCAGCTCTCCCGGGACCGGGACCAGCTGGACATTGCCCGGCAGGTCTGCCTGGATCTGGGCCGGGAGGTCCGCTCCTTCCAGGAGCTGCGGGCGGAGGAGTACCTGGACCGCCTGTCCGGGGTCCGGCCCCTGTCCCCCGCGCCCCAGCGGGATGAGCGGGAGGTCCACCCCTGGCGGCGGTTTTTTGCCAGGAGCCTGGACCTGGGCCTGGCAGCCCTGGTGCTTCTGCTGATCCGGAGCATCGTCTTCCGCGAGCCCCTTACAGAGAGCAGCTCCGGAGGCGCGCTTTTGTCCTGGGGGATCGTGCTGCTGACGGAGCCCCTGTTCCTCCACTTTTGGGGCACCACGCCGGGCAAGTGGGTCTGGGGCATCCGGGTGGAGCGCAGCGGCGGCGGACATCTCACTCTGGGGGAGGCGTACAAGCGGACCTTTCTGGTCTTTGCGGCCGGAGCGGGCATGACCATCCCCATTGTGGAGCTCATCTGCAATATCCGCAGTTACGTGAAGTACACCCGGGGAGAGGACCTGCTCTGGGAGGAGGACTCGGTGCTCCGCTTCCGGGAGCGGGGCTGGGTCAGTCCGGCGATCTACGGCGCCAGCATCGCCGCCCGCCTGGGAGTGGCCGTCTGTGCGGTGCTGCTCTCCCTGCTGCCGCCCTGCCGGGGGGAGCTGTCTGTGGCCGCGTTCGCCGAGAATTTCAATTTCTACCGCGCCTTGGCGGGGGAGGACAGAGACGGGTTCTATCTGGATGATACCGGGGCTTGGGAGCGGACCTATGTGAACAACATCCTTGTTCTGGAGGAGCCCAGCCACCCGGCGTTTTCCATCGAAACAGAGAACGGGGTGGTCCGCTCGGTGTCCTATGCCCTGGAGCTGCCCCGGCAGGCGGAAACGGTCACCCTCACCAATATCCCCGCCCAGATGGCCTATCTGGCTCTGGCGGCGGCGCAGCCGGAAACCGACCTGTGGAATGTCCAGAAATTTTTCCGCACCATGCGGGGATGGAATGCAGCCAGGTCGTTCTCCTGCCAGTGGGGGGATATTGCCATGGATTATATCGTAGACCTCAACGGGTTTGGCGTGATGACCGGCTCCGGCACCGACGACAATGCGCTGCTCTTTCCCTATGATGACGAGCCCAACTACCTCACCGTCACCTTCCGGGTGGAGGCCGGCGGGTGAGCGGTGAACCGGATACGGTCAAAAAGAGCGGCACAGCCTTTTGGCTGTGCCGCTGCCGCTGTCAGAACTCCACGCCCTTCCTGGCCGGGATGCCCCGGTCGAAGGGGTGCTTGATCTTCTTCATCTCCGTGACATAGTCCGCCGCGTCCTGCATGGCCGGCGACGGGTCCCGGCCGGTGAGGACCACCTCCAGCCCCTCCGGCTTCGTCCGGAGGAAGGCGAGCAGCGCCTCCTCGTCGATCATCCCGTGGGCGCAGGCGCTCATGGCCTCGTCCAGCACCAGCAGATCCGCGCCCCTTGCCAGGTTCAGGGCCTTTTGCAGGTGGGCGGTATAGAACGCCCTCGCCGCCGCCTTTTCCGCCTCGCTGAGGGTCCAGAAAAACCCGAAGGACTTCTCCGGGCGCAGGAAGGTGATGTTCGGCAGCTTCTCCAGCACGCAGCACTCGCCGGAGTTGCCGTCCTTGAAAAACTGGGCAAAGACCACCCGCCGCCCGCAGCCGGCGGCACGGACGCTGAGGCCTACGGCGGCGGTGGTCTTGCCCTTGCCGTCGCCGCAGTAAATATGAATTAAACCGCGCTCCATGGTATCGCTCCTTTACATCCAAATCGTGAAAATTTTCAGTACCGCCTCCGCCGCGCGGCGGAAAACGCTGCGCTTGCGCCACTTGTGCAGCAGAACTTCCTGGCAGTCGCGCTCCATATAGCCCTGAATATCCCGCAGAATGTGCTCCACCGCGCTCATGCCGTAGAGCACCACGCCGCACTCGTAGTGGAGCTGGAAGCTGCGGTAGTCCAGGTTCACCGAACCGGCCACCGCCATTTCCCCGTCGGCCACCACCAGCTTGCTGTGGAGGAAGCCGGGGGTGTAGTGGTAGATCCGCACCCCGTGGCGCAGCAGCCGGTCGTAGTAGGCCCCGGCGGCCAGATAGGTATACCAGTGGTCCGGGATGCCCGGCAGCAGGATGCGCACATCCACGCCGCTGTCCGCCGCGACGCACAGGTCCTGGACCATGGACTCCTCCAGGGCCAGATAGGGCGTGGTGAGATAGAGAAAATGCTGGGCAGTGGAGATCACCTGGAGATACAGCTCCTCCGCCGGGTTTTCCGGGTTGTTGAGGGGGCCGTCCACAAAGGGCTGGCACCACCCCTCCGCCGCCACGGGGCCGTGGGGGCGGTAGTAGTCATACTCGTTTTGCAGCGTGCCCTTCTGCCACTGCCACATGTGGATGAACTGCCGGGTGAGTCCCCAGGCGCCCTCCCCCTCCAGACAGACGCCGCAGTCCCGCCAGTGCCCGAAGCGGTGGATGATGTTGGCGTACTCATCGGCGATGTTGATGCCGCCGGTGTAGGCGAAATCCCCGTCGATGCAGCAGATCTTCCGGTGGTCCCGGTAGTTGAAGTAGAGGCGGTTGACATACTGGTGGACCGGGTTGAAGATGATGACCTCCATGCCGCACTCCTTCATGGCGTCGATCATCTCGCCGGACATGCGGGCAATGTTTCCAAAGTCGTCAAACAGAATCTTGATCTCCACGCCCCGGCTGGCCCGGTCCCGCAGGGCGGCAAATACCCGGTCCCAGAGCTTGCCCTCCGCCAGGATGAAGTACTCCAGAAAGATGAAGTGTTCCGCCCGCTCCAACCGCGTGATCAGGTCCGCGAAGAACTCCTCCCCGTCCGGAAAATAGGTGACCCGGGTGTTTTTGTAGAGCATGAAGTCGTGCTTGACCAGATAGCGGGCGGCGCGGACCCAGGTGGGGAAGCTCTCCTCCATCCGACCCAGATAGTCGGCGCTGCGGCTGCGCTCATAGTCCTTGTGGGGCGGAGGCGCCGCGGCGCTGTCCTGGTGCCGCCTGCGCTGGGTGTTGCCGCCCCAGAGGGCGTACATGGCCATGCCCGCCGCCGGGAGCGTCAGAATCACGATGGTCCAGGCCAGCTTGTAGGTGGGACTCCCCGCCCGGTTCTGGACACGCACCACCAGGATCAGGCCCAGCGCCTCCAGCAGCAGGTAGATGTAGGCGGCGAAGGTCTGGAGGAAAAAGCCCAGCGCCAGCAGCAGCGCGATATTGGCCAGGCACAACACCGCCACCAGGGCGATCCGCACAGCGGCGGAGATCCGCCGCTCGGTGGTCTGTTTGATCTTCATGGGCGCCTCGCCCCCTCCTCAGGATACAAACCGCGCCGGCAGGGCGCGGCATGTTTGAACCTCACTGGTTGCTCGCCAGCAGATTGTACTTGATCTCCCACAGCTTCCGGCTCAGATCCACATAGAAGTTGTGGGGATTGTCAAAGCGCTTGACCTCCTCCCACAGGGTGTCCACCTGCTGGGCGCAGTAGGCGCGGATCTCCTCCAGACTGGGCAGGTCATAGACCAGCGCCCCCTGGCGGAAGATGGGGACCTGCATCTCCTTGGCGATAAAGTTGTAGACCTCCTTCTTCTTCCAGGTGGCCTCCGGGTCGAAGATGGTCAGGCTCCCGCTGTCGTCCACCGTCTCATCGTGGACGCACAGGTAGTCGGCGATAGCCTTGCCGGTGTCCCGGCCGAAGAAGCGGTAGAACTTCTTGAAGTGGGGCGTGGTGATTTTGGTCACGTTTTCGCTGATCTTGATTTTGGGCACGATGGCGCCGCTCTTATCCTCCACCGCCACCAGCTTGTACACTCCGCCGAATACCGGCTCGCTGCGGGCGGTGATCAGCCGCTCACCCACGCCGAAGGAGTCGATCTTCGCCCCCTGGAGCAGCAGGTCCCGGATCAGATACTCGTCCAGGGAGTTGGAGACGGTGATGGTGCACTCGGTCCAGCCGGCGGCGTCCAGCATCTTCCGGGCCTCCTTGGTGAGGTAGGTGATGTCGCCGCTGTCCAGGCGGATGCCGCATTTTTTGATGCCCATGGGCCTGAGCACCTCGTTGAAGGCGCGGATGGCGTCAGGCACGCCCCTCTTGAGCGTGTTGTAGGTGTCCACCAGCAGCACGGCGTTCTGCGGGTAGAGCTCACAGTAGGCCTTGAAGGCCTCGTACTGGCTGTCGAACATCTGCACCCAGCTGTGGGCCATGGTGCCCAGGGCCGGCACGCCGAAGACCTGGTCACTCAGGACCGTGGCGGTCCCGGCCACGCCGCCGATGTAGGCCGCCCGGGCGCCTACTACCGCCGCGTCGGCCCCCTGGGCCCGGCGGGCGCCGAACTCCATGATGGCCCGGCCCTGGGCGGCCCGGACCACCCGGTTGGCCTTGGTGGCCAACAGGCTCTGGTGGTTGATGCACAAGAGCGCGTACGTCTCGATGAGCTGGGCCTGGATGGCCGGGGCCCGAACGGTGAGAATGGGCTCGTTGGGGAACACGGGCGTCCCCTCCGGAACGGCCCAGATGTCGCCGGTGAAGCGGAAATGGCGCAGGTAGTCCAGGAAACCCTCGTCAAAAATTCCGCGGCCCCGGAGATAGTCGATGTCCTCGTCGGTGAAGCGCAGTCCCTTTACATAGGAGATGAACTGCTCCAGCCCGGCGGCGATGGCGAAGCCTCCCCCGTCGGGAACCCGGCGGAAAAACACGTCGAAATAGGTCATCCGGTCCTGATAGCCCTTCTTGAAATACCCGTTGCCCATGGTCAGCTCGTAGAAGTCGCACAGCATGGTCAGGTTCCAGTTTCTGATTGTATTCATCGGCGCAGTACCTTCCGTTCTCTCACCGGCAAAATGCGGCAAGGTTTTCCTTCCTAGTATAGCTCCAATCCCCGGCCTTCGCAATAGTTTATTGACTTTTCCTCCATTATACCCTAATATGGGGGAAGGAAAAAACAGGAGGGCGGTGCCTATGTCCGTTATTTTGGGAATTGATATTGGCGGTTCCACCACCAAGATCGTGGGGCTGCGGCAGGACCAGAGCGTCATCGGTATGCAGCGGGTGAAGGCCGAGGGGCCGGTTACCTCGCTGTACGGGGCCCTGGGCAGCTTTATGACCGCCCACAAGCTGCAGCTGGCGGACATCCAGAGGATCGTTTTGACCGGGGTGGGCGCCTCCTATGTGGAGGGGGATATCTACGGGATTCCCACCAGATTTGTTGAGGAGTTTACCGCCGTGGGGACCGGCGGCCTGGCGCTCACGGGGCAGGAGAAGGCGGTGGTGGTCAGCATGGGCACCGGCACCGCCTTTATCTGGGCCGATGATACCACCGGCGAGTACACCCATCTGGGAGGCAGCGGCATCGGCGGGGGGACCTTGGCGGGACTGTGCTCTCTGCTGTGCGGAGCCCGGCAGTTTGATCTGGTGCAGAAGCTCAGCAGTCAGGGCGATGTGAGCAAGATCGACCTGAATGTGGGGGACATTACAAAGGGCGGGTACTCCACTTTGCCAATGGATATCACCGCCGCCAATTTCGGCAACCTGGCCGACGACGCCACCCACAGCGACCTGGCCGCCGGGGTGGTGAACATGGTCTTTCAGTCCATCGGCACCTCCGCCGTGTTTGCCTGCCGCTCCCGGAACTGCGACACGGTGGTCCTCACCGGTTTTATGACGGTGCTGGAGCAGTGCCGGCCCTGCTTTGAACTCTTTACCCGCCTCCACGGCATTCGCTTCATTATCCCGCCCAACGCCACCTTTGCCACCTCCATCGGGGCGGCCCTGAGCAGCTTTCGGGAATAGGCGCGGGCAGGCGGCGCTTGTCCGCCCGCGGACGCGCAAATTTTGAAAAGGCAGAAAAAGCAGCGGCCTTTCCGGCGGGAGGGCCGCTGCTTTCCTCCAGGCGGCGCTGGTGGATCTTCCTATTTAATATATGGAACAGGGAAAATGGGCGCCGCGCGCCCCATTCCGGCGCCGCGGAGAAGCGGCGGGGCGGCGGAAAAGAAATGCTTGACGCGGGGAAACTGGTATGGTATAATCACAAACTGCGTGGGCATGTTCTGCGAATTTTGCTGTGCCCAAATGGAGGGAAGTCAGTGCTGCGCGATTGGAACGGCCAGCCCAAGGTGGTTGGCGTCAAGCAGTCCCGCCGGGCAATCCGGGAGGGCCGCGCCGTTCAGGTGTTTTTGGCTGACAACGCGGACCCGGCGCTGACGGCGCCGCTGGCGCAGCTGTGCGAGGCGGAGGGAATCCCGGTGGAACGGGCGGCGACCATGGAGGAACTGGGAAAGGCGGCCGGTATCCAGGTGGGGGCCGCCGTGGTGGCCCTTCTGCGCGCCTAATTTTGGTTTTTGCGGGATATTTTTCTGTATCCTGTCAAAAATATAGGGGCATGCGCCCCAAAAATATCTGTAAGAAAGGAGAAAACTATGCCTACTTTTAACCAGTTGGTTCGTAAGGGGAGAGATCAGGCGACTTACAAGTCCAACAGCCCTGCCATGCAGCACGGTCTGAACACCCTGAAGAACAAGCAGACCGACCTGCCTTCTCCTCAGAAGCGCGGTGTCTGCACTGCTGTTCGTACTACGACCCCCAAGAAGCCCAACTCCGCACTGCGTAAGATCGCTCGTGTGCGCTTGACCAACGGCTACGAGGTCACCGCCTATATTCCCGGCGTGGGCCACACCCTGCAGGAGCACTCCGTGGTCATGATCCGCGGCGGCCGTGTGAAGGACCTGCCTGGTGTGCGTTACCACATCATCCGCGGTACGCTGGATACCCAGGGCGTCCAGGGCCGGATGCAGGCCCGCTCCAAGTACGGCGCCAAGCGTCCCAAGAGCAAGTAATCTTCCGCACGCTTTGCCGAATAGGTAGGCATGGTTTACCCATACGACCTCTTTGGCAGGCAATACGCTGCGCTTCGCGCAGAGAGTACCTATGAATTCATAATTTTTCATGAAGGAGGGAAGCAAAGTGCCCAGAAGAGGTAACGTTCCCAAGAGAGAGATCTTACCAGATCCTATTTACAATAGCGTCCTGGTGACCAAGCTCATCAACAGCATCATGGTGGACGGCAAGAAGGGTGTGGCACAGAAGGTCGTGTACGGCGCTTTCGACATTGTTCGGGAGAAGACCGGCAACGAGCCCCTGGAGGTGTTCAACACCGCCATTGAGAACATCATGCCCTCCCTGGAGGTCAAGGCCCGCCGCGTGGGCGGCGCCACCTATCAGGTGCCTATCGATGTCCGCCCCGCCCGCCGGCAGACCCTGGGTCTGCGGTGGCTGACCAGCTATTCCCGCGCCCGCAGCGAGCGGACCATGGCCGAGCGCCTGGCCGCCGAGATCATGGACGCCGCCAACAACACCGGCTCTGCCGTGAAGAAGCGCGAGGATACCCACAAGATGGCCGAATCCAACAAGGCATTCGCCCACTTCCGCTGGTAAGTTCGTATTCACAAGCAAT
>CALXDE010000051.1 GCA_944386965.1 uncultured Oscillospiraceae bacterium | reverse complement strand
GGCCGTCTACGGCTGCGGCGGCATCTATGCCACCGCCTCCGACCTGGCGGCCTTCGGCGGCGCCCTCACCGGGGAGGGGCTCCTCAGCGAGGAAGCTCTGGCGGCCATGGCCGAGAACGAGGCGGTGAAGGGCCTGTGGCCTGCGGACAGCCAGGACAGCTCTCTGGCCTATGGCCTGGGCTGGGACAGCGTCCACATGTACCCCTTCAGCCACAGCGGCATCCAGGCCCTGGTGAAGGGCGGGGACACCCTGGTCTACCACGCGGGGCTGGTGGTGCTGCCGGAGTACGACATGGCCTGCGCCATGGTGTCCTCCGGAGGCGTGAGCACCTATAACCAGGCCTCCGCCGCCAATATCCTCGCCGCCGCCCTGGCGGAGGAGGGCGTGACTCTGGCGGAGGCCCCCTCCGCCCTGGACGAGGCGGCCCCGGCGGCCATGCCTGGGGAGCTGATGGGCTACAGCGGGGCCTACGGCACCTCCACCATGCTCTGCCGGGTGGAGGTGACCGCCGACGGGGTGCTGCGCCTGGACCAGGCGGGGGCTGTGCAGGAGTTCACCTACCGGGAGGACGGCACCTTCCGGGATGCGGACAACTTCGCCCTGCTGAAATTCGTGGAGGAGGAGAATGGAGGGGTCTACCTCTTCCAGAAGTCCTATGGCAATGTCCCCGGCTGGGCGGTATTCCCCACCTCGGACTATGTGCTGCAGCGCCTGCCGGACTACCAGGCGGACGCGGAGGCCCTGGAGGCCTGGCACAGCCGGGAGGGGAAGGTCTACCTCCAGACCAACGAGCGCTACTCCTCCGCTCTGTATCCCTTCAGCGGGGTATTTGCCAGCATTTCCTTCGCGGGCATCCCCGAGGGGGCGGAGAGCTATATCCTGAACAATCAGATCGTGGATGAGAACACCGCCGTGCCGGCGCTGCAGATCCCCGGAACCGGCAGCCGGGACAGCGGCGCAGTGGAGATGACGGAGGTGGACGGCGTGGAGTACATCCTCCTCAACGGCGCGGCCTATGTGGACAGCGCCGCGGTGCCTGCCATCTCCGGGGCGGAGGAATCCGTCTGCACCGTCCAGGGCCAGGAGAGCGCCCGGTGGTACCAGGCGGGCTCTGCCGCGGGCAAGACCATGACCGTGGAGGAGCCGGAGGGCGCCATGTTCGCCGTCTATGACGCCAACCTTCAGATGGCGGCGTCCTCCTGGGTCTACGGCGACACGGCTGTGACGCTGCCTGAGGGCGGCTGGATCGTGTTTGCCGCTGAAGATACTGCCCGGTTCCACATTACCATGGAGTAAAGACGGAGAAACAAAGAAGGCGCGCAAAGGCGGGGTCAGGCTGTTGTCAAACGGCCTGACCCCGCTCTGTTTTGCGCGCTTTATCGGCAGTTCTTGTTCTGGCTGCTGGTGTTCTGGTTGGTGTTCTGGCTGTTATTCTTATCCTGGTTGTTCTTGTCCGGGCTGTTCTTGCAGTTCTTATCCATGGAGCGCACCTCCTTTCCCGTGGCTGAGTACGGCTCTATTGTTGCCAGGGCGCGGGAAATTATACATGAAGTGGGGAATAGGACAACATTTTCCCGCACATACTAGCCCCACCAATGCAAGGAGGTACGTTATGGAACTGCGAGAGAGCGTTACCCGGGAGAATCTGCTGCGGGCCTTCGCCGGGGAGAGTCAGGCCCGAAACCGCTACACCTTTGCCGCGTCCGCCATGAAAAAGAAGGATCTGGAGGTGCTGCAGCTGGTGTTCCTCTACACCGCCGGCCAGGAGAAGGAGCACGCCGAGGTGTTCTACGACCATCTGAAACAGGCCGGCTGCGCCAATATCGACATCACCGCCGGCTATCCGGTGGACTGTACCGACGATCCTCTGGCGCTGCTGAGGCTGGCGGCGGAGCACGAGATGGACGAGTACGAGAGCGCCTATCCCGCCTTCGGCGACCAGGCCGAGGAGGAGGGCTTCCCGGCCATCGCCGCCGCCTTTCGCCAAATCGCCAAGATCGAGAAGGTCCACGCCGAGCGCTTCAAGCGCTTCGCCCAGCTGCTGGAGCAGGGGAAGCTGTTTGTCAGCGACGTGGACACGGTCTGGATCTGCCTCAACTGCGGCCACGTCCACCACGGCAAACAGGCCCCGGAGAGGTGCCCGGTATGTAAGCACAGCCAGGGGTATTTTATCCGGCTGGAGCTCTCGCCCTATGAAAAATAAGTCAAAAAGCGGCACAGCCGCTTTTTGAAAAATGCAGTTCCCGGCGCGCAAGGGCGGCCCGCTGCAAGCGGGCCGCCCTCACACTTGGGGCCTGAGAAGAGTTTTCGGCCACGCGCATGTCGCGGCCGAAAACAAAATTTCAATTTGGCGATAGGACTGCGGTTTCAGAAAGAATTTTACTGCTACAACGGTACAGGCCCCCGGCGGGGAACACCCGCCGGGGGCCTGCTGCGCAAAGATTGCCGCAAAACAGGGGGGATGGCTTACTTGGCAGTGGCCACGATGACCCGGACCAGCCCGCCGGCGCTGACGTTGAGGTCGTCGTACCAGGCCGTCAGGTCATAGGCGGCCGTGTCGCCCACGGCGGCCAGGTTGGTCAGGCTGTAGCTGCCGCCGGAGCGGAGGTAGACCTGGACCTGCTCGGAGATCTTGTAGGATTTCCCGTCAGCGGTGAGCTGGGTGGCGGTGATGTCATCCACCGACAGGCGCTTTAAGTTGCGGATGCCGTCGATCTGGCCGCCCACATAGATGAACCGGGCGCCGCCGCTCTCC
>CALXDE010000050.1 GCA_944386965.1 uncultured Oscillospiraceae bacterium | reverse complement strand
CGAACTTGGCGGCGTGCTCGGCCTCCTCATAGGCGGCCTTCTCCCAGTACAGGCCGATCTCGGGGTAGCCCTCCCGGTGGGCGATGCGGGCCATGCACAGGTACATGCCCACCTCGGAGCACTCGCCGTTGAAGTTGGCCATGAGCTGCTCGAAGATATACTTCTTATCCTCTTCGCTGATGTCGGGGTTGTTCTTCACCGTCTTGGCGTAGATGCCGTACTCGTGCTCAGCGGCCAGCTTCATCTCGCCCTTCATCTCGTTGAACTTGGAACCGGGGGCCTTGCAGACCGGGCAGAACTCCGGGGGATTCTCACCTTCGTACACATAACCGCAGACAGAGCAAACCCACTTCTTCATAGTCAGATTCTCCTTTTCAACAAATTTCATTTTGATAATTCGATCGCTTTTATAGAGATGCCTTTTCGGCAATTCTATCCTTCTCCTTCAGCCGCTCCTGGCAGCTGGGGCACAGGCCCCGGTACTCCACGGCGCACCCCTCCAGCACATAGCCCGCCGTGTCGCTGGGCGCGCCCATCTCCACCCATGGAATGTCCGCCACCGCGCCGCACAGGCGGCACCGGACATGGCCGTGCCGACAGGTTGTGCCATCAAAACGGTCGTCGCTTCCGGTCAGGCTCAGGCGCAGGACGCGCCCCTCCTCCGCCATCTGGCCCAGCACCCGAAACACCGTGGATCGGCTGATGGTGGGGTGGGTGCGGTGCACAGCCTCATAGACCATGCCGGCAGTGGGGTGGCAGTTCATTTGGCACAATGTCTGGTGGATGATCTCCTTTTGCAGTGTTCTTCTGGTATCCGCCATACGATTGCTCCTAACTGGGATTAAATCCTAAATAGAATATAATACGATTAACCGTAAATGTCAAGAGGAATTTTCGTAAAATTCCGGAAAATTTTTCCATCCCACCCGGAATGGTCGGGATTGACGGTGGAAAAACCGAGGAAAGTGTGCTACACTTGACGAGGCAAAAAGCGGCCCCGGGCCGCCGGACAAGGAGGATGCTATGGAGGCAATGGAATATACGGTCCGTTCCATCAACGGGGATTACGCCGACCTGATCTCCGATACCGGGGTGGACAATCAGGTGGCCATGTTTCTGCTGCCCGAGGGAACGGACATCGGCAGCCGTCTGCTGTTCGCGGATTTTCAGTGGACACTGCTGTAGAGAAGGAAGGAGCGAAGGACATGAAACTGGAAGAACTGATCGCCGTCGTCCGTCAGGCCGGCGAAATCGTCAACGGCGCCCAGCAGATCGGCAGCCACACCCACGAGAAGACCTCCGCGGCGGATCTGGTGACGGATTATGATCTGGCGGTGGAAAACTTCCTCAAGGAGAAGCTGGCCGCCCTGCTGCCGGAGGCCCTGTTTTTCGGCGAGGAGGAATCCTCCATCGACGGCGACCCGGCCAAGGGCTGGGTGTTTATCGTGGACCCCATCGACGGCACCACCAATTTTGTCCGGGGATTCCACCAGAGCGGTATTTCCGTGGCCCTGATCCGGGACCTGGAGCCCCAGATGGCGGTGGTATACGACCCGGCCAAGGATGAGCTGTTCGCCGCGGAGCGGGGAAAGGGCGCCACCCTCAACGGCGTGCCCATCCATGTCTCGGACAAGCCCATCGACCAGGGCCTGTTCATCATGGGCACCGCCATCTACCGCCGGGAGTTCCTGCACCCCACCATGGTTCTGACCGAGCAGCTGCTGGAGCGCAGCTGCGACTACCGCCGCTTTGGCGCGGCCACCCTGGATCTGTGCTATATCGCCTGCGGCCGGGCGGAAGTATTTTTCGAGTACAGCCTGGCCCCCTGGGATTACGCCGCCGGCGCCCTGATCGCCCAGGAGGCGGGCGCCGTGGCCTCCACACTGTACGGGGAGCCCCTCCCCCAGATCCAGCGCTGTTCGGTATGGCTGGCCAATGGCGCCAACCGAAATCTGCTCAAAGAGCTGACGGTCTGACACGGTTCGACCGGTTATCGGTTGACCGACGGGATATTTCCTGGTAAAATAGCAGGGTATTCCCGAGAAAAGGAGCGTATGTATGAAAAAACGCCTGTTTTTCTGTGCGCTGGCCCTGGCGCTGCTGCTGGCAGTGCCCGCCGCCGGCGCCGATCAGAGCTACGCCGACGTCCCGGCGGATTACTGGGCCTATGCGGATATTCAGCGGGTCACCCAGGCCGGCCTGTTCCAGGGGGTGGACAGCACCCACTTCGGCGTGGGGCAGACCATGACCCGCGCCCAGTTCGTCACTGCCCTGGGCCGCCTCTTCGGCTGGGAAACCGTGACGCCGGAGACACCCACCTTCTCCGACTGCGCCGAACCGGAGCGCTGGTACTACAGCGCGGTGGAAACCGCCTATGCCAACGGGGCGCTGCCCTCCTACGCCAGCACCTTCCGTCCCCTGGACCCCATCACCCGGGAGGAGATGACCACCATGATCGTCCGCGCCCTGGGGTATACCTCCCTGGCCGGCCGGCTGTCTGCCAGCCAGCTTCCCTTTTCCGATGTGGACACCAACCAGGGATACATCGCCGTGGCCTATGACCTGGGGATCATCAGCGGATACGACGGCGGGCTCTTCCGCCCCGACCAGGCCGCCACCCGGGAACAGGCCGCCGCCCTGCTGGGCCGGCTCTGGGAGAAATACAGCGCCCCCAGCCGGGCCGTGAGCCGCACGGGCTACACCCTGCTCACCGTTCCCAGCCCGGAGGCCAGCCCGGAGACATCCATCCCCACCACGCCCCTGGAGCCCTTCAACGACCTCTATGACGCTTTGAAGGCCCAGCGGGCTGCGGGCACCGACATGTCCCAGGTGGCGGTGGTCCTCACCAGCGGCGGCATCGCAACCACCACCCAGGGCAGCCGGATCATCTCCACCCGATCCATCTCCCGGGAGGAGGTGGAGGCGTATCTGGAGGACCGGGACACCCATGTGTACTACTCAGAGATCTACCGGTGCGCCTATCTGACGGCGGAGGAAACCGGCGGGCGGACCGTGACCGTCTGGTACCAGAACGAGGAGGCCATGGCCGACAAGCTGCTGCTGTGCCGGCTGTTCGGCGTCAACGCCTATATTCTCCAGGAGTGAGCGGACAAAGAAGCGCCAGAAATAGAGAAAGGGCCAGGATGCTTCAGGCATCCTGGCCCTGTTCGATTTTTCCGAGTCTATTTCAAGTCCCCGGCGCGCCCAGGTCACATGTATTTGCGCATCACATCGGTGGCGCTCTCCGGGTCGGCGCTGATGGTGACAACGAACTTGATGCCGCATGCCTCACCGAAGGTATCCATCCAGGCGAGGAAGTGGTCGATATCGTTCGTCTCCTCGCTGTGGACAATGGCGCACAGGTTGTCAATAAAAATCTGAGAGATATCGTAGTTGCCGGCGTACAGGCCGCAGATAAAGCCGCGCAGGGCCTCGAAACTGCCCAGCTGGTACTCTCCGGCGTCGATCATGCGGGTCTGGTGGCGCAGGCTGAAGCCCATGCTCCGGCTGGCCTCGATGCAGACCATGCAGCCGCTCTCTGTCTCCGCGGCGGTAGCCATCATGTCGATCAGCTGTTTGGTCTTGCCCTCGCCCTTTCCGCTCATAATCAGTCTGACCATATGAAATCACTCCTTTTTGGTATTGGTGCTTGTTTACTAGC
The DNA here is from genome assembly GCA_944386965.1 of uncultured Oscillospiraceae bacterium. Next base: position 3,896 of record CALXDE010000050.1, on the reverse strand, counting down.
GTTAGCATACCATAATTGCCCCCAAAAAACAACGGTGCCCCGAGAGATTTAGCAGAATGACCAATCCCCTCCGCTCTATTTTGGTGAGATGGCCGGTTTTCCCCCGTCGACGCGTCTTCCGGCAATTTTCACGCTCCGCTATCCGAGATTTTCCTCTCCAAAGCGCATGGGAAGCAGCTCCCCCAGGGTAGTCTCCCGGACCGCGCCGGAGGAGTTCACCAGCAGCACCTCCAGGTCATCCCCGGCAAACTCCGCGAGCACCTGACGGCACAGGCCGCAGGGCGGACAGAACCGCTCCGTACCGCCGGCCACGGCGATGCGGACAAAGTCCCGGCGTCCCTCGCTGACCGCCTTGGCCACCGCGGTCCGCTCGGCGCAGAGGGAGGGGGAGAACGCGGCGTTTTCAATGTTGCACCCGGTGAAGACGCTGCCGTCGCCGCACTCCAGGGCAGCCCCCACCGGAAAATGGGAGTAGGGGGCGTAAGCCCGGTCCAGCATGGACTGGGCTGCCGCGCACAGCTCCTGTTTCGTCATGGAACGCACCTCCTGTCAAACCCATCATACCACAGCGGCGCGTGGGACGCAACAGGGGGAGGAGCCGAGCTCCTCCCCCTGTTGCCTAGCCGTTTAATGATATACTCCGGTGAGAACGGCGCCGTCCTCACCCTGGAGATACACAAGATCCACGGACAGCCCCGGCGTTACTTGGGAAAGCGCGGCGGCAATGCCACCGTCATAGGGAGCCATGGAGATTTCCTCCCCTTCCACGTCAAAAACGCCGGTCCCATCCTCCTCTGTCCGCAGGAATCGCCCCCGGGCGCTGAGGACCTGCGTCCCCGGCACCAGTCCGCCATAGGGCAGGTCCGCCGGCTGGGTGAAGCCGGCGTCTCCCAGCGCCAGATCCCCGTCGGCGGTGCGGAAAAACACCTTCATCGCTTTGGGGTCCTCCAGCTTGGGGTTCACCGCGTTCCACTGGAGGGTGCGGCACACGCTGTCCAGCGCGACGGCGCACAGCTCCCGGGCATCGCGGACGAAGAAGTCCTCCTTCTGGGACTCCGGCGGGCCGGTAAAGAGGGCGCAGTCTGCCGCAAAGGTCACCGTGATGCCGGAGGAATCCCGCAGCACGGGGCCATCCAGACGCAGATCCCAGCCCGTCAGGTCGCCGATGGCGGCGATCAGCTGGTCCGGCATCAGCTCCCCCTCATAGTGAAAGGGATACGCCCCGTACTGTCCCGCCATTCCTATGTACAGCGCGGCCTCCCCCCGCTTCACCTGGGGGCGGATCACCCGGACCACCCGGACCGTGCGCGCCCCCGCCGGCTCCGCCGCCTCCGCCGGGACCTCCCGAACCGCGCAGCCAGCCAGCGCCAGGATCAGCAGCGCCAGAACCGCCGCATACCACCGCTTACCCATATCCGCTCCTCTCCAGAAAGCACCTCTTCTATGGTCATAGTATACCGGAAACGCGGGGAATATGTCCTTACAGTTTTACAACAAAGCAGTGACAATACAGCAACAAAATGTAACGATTTTCCCGCCGGCCTCCGGCACAATCCCCCTTGTCCCTCCGGGCCGCGTCTGGTATGATGAAGAGAGAATCAAAAAAGGAGGCCCTGCCATGAAAACCATCCACGACTTCCCCCGGGTATCCCTGGGGATCTGGCCCACTCCCCTCCACAAGCTGGAGAACATCAGCCGCCGGTACGGCAAAAACCTCTATGTCAAGCGGGACGACATGACCGGCGTGGGACTGGGCGGCAACAAGGTGCGCAAGCTGGAGTTCCTCCTGGCCGACGCCCGGGCCAAGGGGGCCGACATGGTCTTTACCACCGGCGGCGCCCAGTCCAACCACGCCATGCTCACCGCCGCCTGCTGCAACAAGCTGGGGATGAAGGCCGTGCTCCTCCTCAAGCAGCGGGGCGTCACGGAGCGGAAGGGGAATCTCCTGCTGGACCACCTGCTGGGGTGCGACGCCCAATTCCTGGACACCGACAGCTATGACGATGTCTACGCCGAGATGCGCCGCCAGGGGGCGGAGCTGGAACAGCAGGGCCATATGCCCTACTACATCCCTGTTGGAGGTTCCACAGCCCTGGGCGCCCTGGGCTATGTGGCGGGCATGGAGGAGGCCTATGCCCAGGCCAGGGAGCTGGGCGTCCATTTTGACCATGTGGTCTGTGTATGCGGCAGCGGCGGCACCACCGCCGGCGTGGCCCTGGGCACCAAGCTCTACTCCCCGGGCACCAAGGCCCTGGGCATCGCGGTGGACGACGACCCCTTTGATGAGATCGTGCCTCAGCTGATGCGGGAGGCCCTGGCGCTGCTGGAGAGTGAGGAAACCGTGGAGCCTGACGATATCGCCATCCAGTTCCACGTGGGCGCCGGCTACGGCGTCGCCGGACCGGAGGACACCGCGGCGGTAAAGACCATGGCCCAGGCTGAGGGCATCTTCCTGGACCCGGTGTACACCGGCAAGGCCTTTGCCCACTTCCTCCACCTGCTGGAGGAGGGGTATTTCGACGGCGAGGAGAACATCCTCTACCTCCACAGCGGCGGGGCCGGCGGGCTGTTTGCCGTGGAACTGCCGGAGTGAGGCGTCAGCCCTCCCCCTCCCGAAGGTCCTCCAGCGCCGAGCGCACCGCCGCCACCACAAAGGCGGAGAAGGTGCAGTTCGTTCCCCGGATGGCCTCCTCCACCCCGTCGACCACTTCCGCCGGAAAGCGAATGCTCTTGCTGGTGGTGGCAGGCGGCGTCGGGATCTGAAAGTTTCGCATCGTTACCCCTCACAAACAGGCAATAGTGTTAGCATTATGCTAACACTATGTGAGTAGATTGTCAACCCGCTTTTTGCTACCATAGTGCCCAAGAGGTGATAACAATGCCGACGAATAAGATTCAGACCGGGCTGCGGCTGTCCGAAGCCGCCTACGGAAAACTGCGCACTCTTGCCGTGCGTGAAAATCGTTCCCTGAATAATCTGATCGAGTATGTTTTGCAACAGTACTTGGACACTTACGAAGCAGATCACGGTCCCATCCAGGTGTTCCGTGAAGAATAAAGAAACAGCGCACCGCCCTGGGGCGGTGCGCTGTCTGTTTTGCTTTGGCGGCTTATTCCTCCACGTTGGGCAGCTTCGCCACAACGGCCGCGCATCTCGGGCACAGAGTGGGGTGCTCCTTGACGGTTCCCACAGCGGTGAGCTGCTTCCAGCAGCGCTGGCACTTCTGTCCCTCGGCCGGGGTGGCGCGGACGGTGATCTGCGCGCTGCCGTCTTCCGGGCATTCCCCGACAATGCTGGCCTGGGAGACGATCAGCAGATCGGCCAGGGTTTCCGGATCAAAGGACCGGAGGACATCGTAATCCCTGCGCAGTTCCAGCTCAACCCGGGCCTCCAGGCTCTTGCCGATCTCCTTCCGGTTGCGGGCAGCCTCCAGATGGGTGTTCACAACCGTGCGCAGCTCCATCAGCTTTGCCCACTTCTCCATGGCGGCCGCATCCAGCGCGTACGCTGTGAAGGGCTGGTTCATCTCGTTGAGGACCACGTTGCGCCCGTCATCCCCCTCCCGATGGGGCATGGAGAGCCAGATCTCGTCGCAGGTGAAGGCCAGGATGGGGGCGAAGATCTTGGTGATGGTGTCCAGGATCAGCCACAGGGCAGTCTGGGCGCTGCGGCGCTTGAGGCCGTCGGCCTCCTCGCAGTAGAGGCGGTCCTTGATGACATCCAGGTAGAAGGAGCTCAGCTCCACCACGCAGAAGTCGTTGACGGCGTGGCTCACCACGTGGAACTCGTAGTCGTCGTAGGCCCGGAAGCACTTCACAATGAGCTCGTTGAGCTTGGTCACCGCCCAGCGGTCCAGCTCCAGCATGTCCGCCGGGGCCACCAGGTGGTCGGGGTC
>CALXDE010000049.1 GCA_944386965.1 uncultured Oscillospiraceae bacterium | reverse complement strand
GGTCACGCTGTCCGCCGGTATGGAGGCCAGCGACTGCACGCTGGAGGTGGTGGGTCAGTACTCCCGCTTTGAGGACGGGGAGCTGAAGATGGACGCGGCCCTCTCCAAGCTGGTGCTGGGGGCCAAGTTGGAGGTCTTCCTGGGCTATGGGGAGGCGGACAGCGCCGAGTCGGTCTTTGTGGGGTACATCTCCTCCATCGAGACGAGTCTGGAGGGGGAGAACACCTCCATGGTGGTCACCGCCATGGACTGCAAGCAGTTCATGATGAACAGCTTCCGCTCCCTGCGGAAAAAGGATATCAAGAAGTACTCCGAGGCGGTGACGGACGTGCTCAAGAACTACAGCGCCCTCTACACCGGCACGGAGGTGGAGGCCTCGGACCAGGTCCTCTCCCCCATTGAGCAGCACAGCCAGAGCGACTATGACTTTGTGGTGTCCCTGGCCAAGCGCCTTAACTATCTCTTTTATGTGGTGGCCGGCAAGGTCTACTTTGTCAGCTATAAAAAATTTACCGACAGCGTGCTCACTGTGGAGCCGGGGCGCAATCTCCGCCGGCTGCGGCGGGAGGTGACCCTCTCCAACCAGGTCAAGTCCGTCACGGTCCGCAATCACAACGTGGAGGATGCGGACAAGCCCTTTGAGTCCAAGGTCGTCACCGTCACAGCGGTGGGCGGCGGGAAGACTGCCGGGGCGGACAGCAGCAAGGTCATCAACCAGAAGATGGAAAAAGTGGTGGTGGACAACACGGTCCGCTCCGAGGCGGAGGCCAAGGCCCGGGCCCAGGCGCTGATGAACGAGCTGTCCATGGGCTTTCTCACCGGGACCATGGAGATCGCGGGGGTGCCGGTGGTGATTCCCGGGCGCATGGTCACCCTGGCCAAGGTGAACGATGAGTTCAATCGGGACTACTTCATCACTAAGGTGGTCCACCATATGGACACCGAGGGGTATGAGACAACCATCCATTTCGCGGGCAACAAGGTGTAAGGAGGCGGACGCGCCATGAGTATCTTTGAGATGCTGGCCGAGCGGTCCCAGGAGCAGCCCTTTTGCGGCATCACCATCGGCATCGTGACGGACATCAAGGACCCGGACAAGAAAAACCGGGTGAAGGTCCGGCTCCTCAATCGCACCGACTCCGTCCAGGAGACGGATTTCATCCGGGTGATGACCCCCATGTCCGGCAAGCAGTACGGCGCGTTTTTCCTGCCGGAGGTAGGGGATGAGGTGCTGGTGGGCTTTGTGGACGGGGATTTCACCGATCCCTATGTCCTGGGGAGCCTCTGGAACACCAAGGCTCCCGCGCCGGTGACGGTGCAGGACGGCAAGAATGAGCTGCGGGTCCTCCAATCCAAGACCAAGCATAAGCTGGAGCTCAACGACGGGGAGGAGAAGCCGGGGCTGACGCTGATGACGGCCCAGGAGAACAGCTTCTCCATCGACGACAAGGCAAAGACCATTATTATCAAGGATAAAGCGGGAGAGAACTCCCTGAGCATAGATATCGGCGCCGGTACGGTGACGCTGGAGGCCAAGACCAAGCTGGTCCTCAAATGCGGCGGGGCGTCCATCGAGCTGGACGGCAGCGGAAACGCCATCACCATCAAGACCTCCGGCAACATCAAGATCGACGGCCAGCAGGTGGACGCGGCCGGAAAGAGCGCCGTCAATGTCAAGGCCACCGGCCGGCTGAACCTGGAGGCCAGCGGCCCGGCGAACCTGAAGGGCGCCATTGTGAAAATCAACTGAGAGAAAGAGGGTGCGCGAGATGGCAAAGCTCAGCGGCTGGGCCTTCCCGGTGGAGCCGGACGAGGCCACGGGACGGATCAAAATGGTGGAGGACAACGACTGCGTGCGCCAGGATATCCGCCTGATCGTGCAGACCGACCGGGGAGAGCGGAAGATGCGCCCGGACTTCGGCGCCGGCCTCAACCGCTTCATGTTCCAGAATGTGGATCTGGTGCTGGTCAACCGCATGTCCGAGGCCCTGGCCCAGAGCATCCGCGGGTGGGAGGAGCATGTGCGGGGCGTCAATGTGGGCGTCATGCAGTCCCAGGAGAATACCGCCGCGGTGCTGGTGAACATCGAGTATATCACCGATATCAACCCCATCCAGCGGGAGGAGCTCCAGGAGGAACTGGAGCTCAACCAGGCCGGACGGTAAGACAGGCAACACAGGGGGAGGCGAGGCTTCGTGTACACACCAAAACTGGACCGCCGGGACCGGCATGATCTCCTGGAACAGCTGCGCGCGCTGGCGGCCAGCTATGTGCCGGAGTGGCGCTGGGACGACCGGGAGCCGGACGTGGGCGTGATCCTAGCCCATTTGTATGCGGCCATGATGGAAAATACCATCAGCAAATACAACCGCTCCATGTACAACCACTATCTGACCTTTCTCAATATGCTGGGCACCCGCCTGCTGCCGCCTGCCCCGGCGGAGGGGATGATCTCCATGGGAGTGACCCCGGGCGGCGAGGGCGTCTACGTGGACCGGGGAACGCAGGTCTATGCCGCCGCGGAGACGGAGACTGGCCGGGTGTTCTATGAGACGACGGAGGCGGTGCAGGCCCTGGACACGGAGCTGGAGGGCGTTTTCTTCACCAGCGCGGCCCGGGATACCATTGTGCGGGCCTATGCCCGCGGCGCGGAGAACGATCCGGTGCGGCTGTTCGGTTTTGACGACTATCCCCAGCTGCAGCGGCATGTTCTCTATTTCCGGGACGATGCGGTGTTCTACACCGGCGCGCGCACCGATCTCACGGTCCGCATGGTTCACAGCCGCTCGGAAAAGCAGAGCCGGGCGCTGCGGGAGACGTTTTCCAACCCGGAGATGGCGGCCTGGGAGTACTACGACGGAGAGAATTGGCGGGAGATGGACCGGGTGACCCTCACCCAGGCGGGCATCCGCCTGGTGGGGGGCCGTGGCAGCCGTCCGCTGGAGACGGAGGCGGCGGGGAACGCGGGCCTCATCCGCTGCCGCCTGAGAAAAATTCCCGAGGGCGGCATCTCCCTGACGGATGTGAGCTGGACGGCGGAGGGGACGGGCCTGTCCCCGGATGCCATGTCCAGCGACACGGTGGATCTGAGGCGGGAGAACTTCTCCCCCTTTGGGGATGTGCTCAGCCTGTTCACCGCCTTCAACCTCTCCAGCCGGGAGGCCTTCTGCAAGGCGGGAGCGGTCATCGACATCGATTTTTCCCTGGACTATTTCAAGGTGCCCATCGAGCAGGCGGGCGTTGTGGAGGATATCACCGCGTACCGCAGCATTATGACCCGGGAGGATTTTGCCACCGTCCGGGAGCGGGACGTCCGCATCGAGCGGGTGCTGTGGGAGTATTGGAACGGGCTGGGCTGGGCCCGGCTCTTCCCCACCGGGGACTATGAGGATTTCTTTACCCCCGGTGAGGAGGGGGGCGGCAGGCGGCGCCTGACATTCCGCTGTCCGGCGGATATGGCGGAGCTGGCGCTGGGCGCCTCCAGCGGGCTGTTCATCCGGGCCCGGATCGACAAGCTCTCCTATATGCTCTCCACCGCCGGCAACTACATCGCGCCCTTTGTCCATCATGTGGAGCTGCGCTATCGCTACGACGCCGAGGCGGTGCCCTGCCGGGAGATTCTGGTGGAGTCCAACGTGGAGCGGCGGCTGCGGGAGCTGCCTGACAGCGGTCAGGTGCCCCTGGTGACCGCCAGCCTCTGCCCGGACCCGGCCATGTATCTGTGCTTTACCGGACCGCTGGAGGGCGGCCCCCTGCGTATCTTCTGGGATATCCAGGAGGGCGTGTTCCCGGACCCGCCATCCCTGCGCTGGGAGTACTACGGACGCACGGTCAACGGCGAGGCGGGCTGGAAGAGCATCGAGGTCATGGACCGCACGGAAAATCTCACCCGCAGCGCCCTGGTGACGCTGGTGGGAAAGCCGGACTTTGTCCGCGCCCGCTTCTTTGGCGCGGAGGGCTACTTCCTGCGTCTGGTGGACGCCGACGGCCGCTACGACGGCGCCGGACGGCGGAACAACCCGATGGTGCGGGGCATCTGGCCCAACACCGTGCCGGTGGTCCAGCGGGAGCGGCGGCTGCCGGAATATTTTTACATCACCCGGGGGGAGCGAAACAAGCGCTGCGGCCTGGCGGTGTCCAATCTGGCCCAGGCGCGGGTCTGGGTCAACGAGCGGGGGGCCCTCTCCGTCAAAGAGGAGGAGCGCTTCCTCAGTGATCCGGAGGTTCGGGTGGAGCGCAGCGCCGAGGGGACGGTCACGGAAATCTGGGTGCCCTGGCACGAGGTCAGCCGCCTGGAGTCGGCGGATGCCGACGAGCGGGCCTATCTGGTGGATTACGCGGAGGGCGCTGTGATCTTCGGCGACGGACACCACGGCCGCATTCCGCCCGACGGGGCGGCCGAGACGATCATGGTGCAATATGTCACCTGCGACGGGGCTCACGGCAATATTGCCCCCCAGGCCATTCTGGGTTTTGCATCCCGGCCGGTGGGAATCGCCTGGGTCACCAACCGCAAGCCCATCAGCGGCGGGGCCGGCATGGAGACGATCGACCAGGCGGCCCGCCGCTGCGGCGGGGAACTGTTGGGAATGGACCGGATCGTCACGCTGGAGGATTTCCAGCGGGCGGTGCTCTCCTCCAACCGGAATATCTGCCGGGTCAAGTGCGCGGCCCATGTGGACCGGTACAACCGGCCGGCGGAGGGCAAGCTGGCGGTGGCGGTGCTGCTGCGGGAGTACCGCCAGGGGGGCGAGCTGTTCGACGCGGTGGTCCGCTCCGCCCGGCAGCTCATCGAGGAGAAGGCCTCCATGCTCCTGACAGGCATGGATCAGGTGGATATCTTCGAGGTGCGCTATGTGGAGATCTATGTGGTGGTGGACGCGGTCATCGCCGACTATAACCTCTACCACGAGGTCCACCAGGCCATCAGCCGCCGCCTGGCGGAGTTTCTGGACCCCATCACCGGCAATTTCAACGGCCAGGGCTGGGAGATCGGGCAGCTGCCCGGCCGGGAGCTCATCTATAACAGCGTTAAGACGGTAAAAAACATCAAGTGGATCAAGGGCCTGCACCTGTTCACCTATGTGGTGACAGAAAACGGGCGGCAGGCCGTGGAATTCGGGCAGATCCGCCGGGACGCCTTCACGGTGCCCGTATGCGGGGAGCCGGAGATCAATCTGACCGTGGAGCAGACCCGGGGGTGATCGTGTGCTGAAGCTGGAACAATTGAATGACCAGACCTTTGACGATATTGTGGATACCGCTGTCAAGGGGATCGCCCGCTTTGATACCGAGTGGAACAATTTCCAGGCCGCCGACCCCGGCATGACCCTGGTGGATCTTTTCGCGTGGCTCAAGGCCATCCAGCACGAGTACATGTCGGTGATCCTGCCGGAGAGCCAGCGGCGCTTTCTGGAACTGCTGGATATCCGCCAGCGGCGCGCCAGAGGGGCTGAGACGCTGGTGGCGCTCTCCGGCGCCCGGGAGGATACCGGTATCCCCGCCCAGACCAAGTGGGCGGCGGGGGATATGATATTTGAAAATCCGCACCCGGCCATGGCCTTTGCGGCCCGGCTGACGGGCCTGCGCTTTTGCGGCGGCGGCCGGGAGACGCGGCTGGAGGCGGAGCGGCTGGAGGAGGGACGCGTGTTCGACGTGTTTCCCGGCCTGGGGCCGGAGCCGGCGGGTGAGCCGGACGGGGCGATGGTGCTGCTGTTTGATCGGCCGATCCCGCCGGGCCAGGCGTTTTCTCTCTACTGCGGCGTGGCTGGCAGCGGAGCGCGCGCACCGGTGGGGGATGAGCCCTTTTTCCCGCTGGCGGACGTGGCCTGGGAAGTCTGGACCGGCACAGGCTGGGAGGAGGCCGAGGTGCTGCGGGATGATACCCACGCCTTCCTCTTTTCCGGCGTGGTGACGCTGCGCCACAGCGGCGCCATGGCGCCGCTGGCGGAGGGGTTTGCCCTGCGGGCGCGGCTGGTGCGGGACGACTATGACCTGCCGCCCCGGATCAGCCGGATCAGCTGGAATGTCGTGGAACTGCGGCAGCAGGATACCCTGGTCCGCAGCGATGTGTTCGAGGGAGAGGCCCGCCTGACTTTGACCAGCGACCTGGGAATATATGGCCGCCGCCGGGTCTTCCTGTGGGAGGAAGAGCAGTGGCGGGAGACGGAGGCGTTTCAGACAGAGGTCATGCCCCGCCAGGGGCTGGCTGTGGTGACGCTGCCCCGGGCGGCGGCCCGGGCGATGGTGGTTTCCTGCGACCAGCGGCTGCCGGCCGGCATGGTTCTGGGCAGCGGCACCGGATTTTCCGGACAGCAGATCCCCTTTGAGGGGCGGGACGCGGTGTACGGCAGTCTCCGTCTGCTGATCGGCCGGCGGGACGGCGGAGACAGCCTCTATGAGACGTGGGAGCGGCGGGACGACCTGTACAGCTCGGACGCCCGGTCCCGCCATTTCGTGCTGGACGCCGGACAGGGTGTGCTCCGCTTCGGCGACCGCATCCAGGGGGCCATCCCGCCCAAGGGAGAGAACAATATCCTCCTGTGCGGCTACCAGACCTGCCGGGGCAAGGCCTCGGACATCAAGGCCGGACGGATCACCGGGGCGCGGAGCGCGGACGCGGCGGTGCGGGCCCTGGGTGTGCGGCAGATCGTGCCCGCTGTGGGCGGACAGGACGAGGAGAGCTTTGAGGAAACTGTGGCCCGGGCGGGGGAGGCGCTGCGCTCCGGCCGGCGGGCCGTCACCGAGGCGGACTATCTGGCGGTGGTGCGGAGCGTCCCGGGGATCATTGTGGAAAACTGCCGGGTCCTCACCGCTTTCGCGGGAGAGGAGGACCGGCGGCTGACCGTGGTGGTGCAGGGGGCCGGCCGGGCCGCGCGGACGCCTCGGGAGGGCTATGCGAAAAATATCCGCGCCGCGCTGGACCGCTGCCGCCTGCTCAACACCCAGATCCATGTGGTCTGGCCCCGGGCGGTGCGGCTGGTGGTGCGGGGTCGAATCACCTCAGCGCCTTATTACCACGACGCGGAGCGGCTGGTGCGCCGCCGGGTGGAGGAGTTCGTGGAGAATCTGAACCGGACCTTCGGCAGCGTGCTGAGCTATGGGGAGCTCTATTGCGCGGTGGATCTGCTGGAGTGCGTCTCCCGGATTGACGCGCTGAGTGTGGAGCCCATCGGGGACTTTATCGCCAGGACCCGGACCGATGACATTGTGGTGCCCCCCAACAGCGTCTATGAGATTGAGCGGTTTGAACTGAGCCTGACCGGCGGGTTGTGACCGCTTTTGTAAGGAGGTGAGGCAATGGCCTCAGGGACAAAGCATTTTCTCTACAACCAGCGTGAGGACTGGCTGCGCCAGGGGTGGATGGAGGGATTGACGCTCCGGGAGGACGGACTGGTCCTGGCGGGGGATGGAAGAGGGTCGTACACCTCCATGGCCCTGGACACTACGACGCCGGAGACGGTTTGGCACCGGCTGCGCCTGGTATCCCATGTCCCCGCCAATGCGCAGCTGCGGCTGTATCTCTACTGCAGCGACGAGAGCGGCGTTCCGCCGCCCTTCCGACCGGAGGGGCAGGAGGACACCGGGCTGGACGACTGGCTGGCGTCGGCCCCGGCGCCCCGGCGGGAGGAATTTTTCCGCGTCTGCGCCCAGCAGGTCTATGACGATCCCACAGACCTGACGTTGTACGGGTGCAAGGGCCGCTGCCTCTGGTTCTGCCTGACCTTTGCCAATTACGACCGGGAGGAGATGCGCCTGGAGAGCATCCGGCTGGAGTTCCCCCGGATCGCGTTTATTGATTACCTGCCCCAGGTCTACCGGGGCGCGGACAGCGTCAACTCCTTCCTGGCCCGTTTTATCAGCGTGTTCCAGTCCCCCTATGTGGATCTGGAGGACGACATGGATCAGATGCCGGTGCGCTGCGACCCGGCGGTGGCCCCGCCGGAGTTCCTGCAGTGGCTGGCGGAGAGTCTGGCGGTGTCAGACCGGCACCTGTGGAGCGAGGAGCGGCTGCGGGTCTTTTTGAAAAACGCGGTGCGCCTCTATCGGATCAAGGGGACCCGGGCGGCGCTGAGAGAGGTGATCGAGCTGTACACCGGGCAGACGCCCTGGATCATCGAGCAGTTTGAGCCCGCCTCCTGTCAGATCTGGCGGCGGGATACCGCGGCCCTCCGGCGGCTGTACGGGGAGAGCCGGTACACCGTCACCGTGCTGATGCCCGGCGCTCAGAGGGATGCGGACGACTACGCCAAGCTGTGGAAGATTATAGCAGCCTTCAAACCGGTGGACGCCATTTGCAATCTGGTGTTTGTAAACGACGAGATCATACTTGGACAGCACTGCTACCTGGGGATGAATTCCAGGATCGGAAGAAGCAGGGGCCTGGTGCTGGACGGGACTTCGGTCCCCAGCGCGCCATATCTGGCCGAATTCGTGACGGGAGGAACGAGCGATGAACAATCTGCAGTATAGCGCCGGCGAGCGCAACCGCTACTTTTACGGGAAACTGATGACCGTTCGGGATTTTGAGGACGAGCAGAGCTATTTCAACGACAAGCGCCGCCTGGGGAACCGCATGCTCCACGGCGCGGGCGTGGTGGCGGGACTGGGCGTGCTGCTGGTGGACAACCAGACGTTCTCCCTGGAGGCCGGTATGGCCCTGGACTATCTGGGCCGGGAGATCGTGGTCCAGGACCCCTGCGTCAAGCGCATCAGCGCCATCCGGGGCTTTGATCAGATCCGGGAGAGCGGCGATGTGTACCTGGGTATCGCCTACCAGGAGGAAAACTGCGAGGGGACCTTTTCCGTGGCCGGCGCCGGCGAGGGCGGCGGCGTCAACCAGGAGTTCAACCGCGTGCGGGAGGGGTACGAGCTGTTTCTCACCACCCGGGAGCCCAACCGCGCCCTGCTGGGGGTGGACAGCGTTCTGTACGACCTGTGCAGGCTCTATGACGAGGGGGGCGTTGTCATTACGCTCCAGATTCCCCGCTACGCCAATACCGACAACCGCTTCCCGGTGAAGGTCCTCTTTGAAAAGCGGGACGTGTCCGCGCCGGTGCGCTTCTCCTTCCAGCTGGAGAGCGACATGTTCAGGGGAAGCGGCGGGGAGCGGTCTGTCCAGGTGGAGTATACCGAGACGGAGGTCACCACCCACAAGGACCTGACCCTGGAGTATGTCATGGACTGCGGCCCGGTGCGGGATGATTTTACCGAAATCCGAGTGGATGCGGAGAAGTTTTCCCTGACCCTGGGCGGCAAGGAGGCGCCGGGGCTGGAGAAGAGTCTGTCCAAGTCCGTGGAGGTCACCACCCGCCCCCTGCGGGAGGTGGTGCTGGAGGCCTACTATACCCGCCACTTCGACGAGCTGCTGACGGCCAAGGAGGACCAGGCCATCTATCTGGCCAAGTTCCACATTGTCTCCGGGCAGAACGCGTTTTTTATCGAGAGAGTGGTCCGCAATCCCTTCCGCCAGTATCTGCCCAGCGCCCAGCTGCTGGATCTGCTTCAGGGGCTGGAGAAGGAGGGGGGCCGTCCCCAGGCGGGACAGGCGGCGCCCGCCCAGGCGGCGGAGCAACAGACCGCCCAGACATCCGCCGGCGGGCGCCGGGTCGCCTCCGGCGTTGAGACGGTGATCCTTGGGGTGTCTCCCAAGGTGGGGAGGAGCTACTTCTCCCACGAGTTCATCCACGGCCTGGGCGCCGGGAACCTCTGCGTGACGGTGGCGGTGGAAAACGCGGAGAGCGCGGGCCGGGGAGAGAACCTGATCTTTGGCGACGGGGTCTTTACCGCAGAGGAGTTTGCCCTGGCCGCGCCGGCCTGTTCGGTGGGCGCCCGGGTGAATGTGAAGAAGGGAACGCTCCAGCTGGGGCTCAAGCTCCTGGAAAAGACCGGCCAGCAGAGCGTCCGCCTGCGCTGGTGGGCCTGGAGGAGCGAGGAGGAGCAGCCGGAGAAGGAGGAGCTGGCCGACGCGGTCCAGGTGATTATCACGCCCAATACCGCCAACCTGGAGCCCCTGCAGCAGGTGCGCTTTACCGCCATGGTGGAGGGCAGCGCCAGCCAGGAGGTCAACTGGAGCGTGGTGGAGAAGAACGGCGGTAGCATTGACCGCAACGGACTGTATACCGCTCCGCCCACCGAGGGCGTCTTTGAGATCCGCGCCCAGAGCGCCAAGTACGGCAATTACAAGGCCAGCGCCTATGTTGTTGTGAGCAAATTGTGAGAACCCCTTTCCGCCTCCGGCGGGAAGGACCGGCCCCAGTGGAGGTGAGGCGATGCCGGAGACAACCTTGATTCCCAGCTATCAGTATCTGGGAACCCTTGACGATACGCTGTATCTGACAGCCCAGGTGGCCAAGGCGGAGGGACACGAGGGACTGCTGCTGGTCAACCGGGTGCCCCACTGCGAGGAGACAAGGGGATTTTTCAGCGCCCTGTACGCCAGCTTTCTCCGCCGGCCGGAGCGGTCGGACTTCCTGGAGCTGTTCAGCATCCACCAGGATTTCTACGCCGTGTTCCGCTACAACGAGGGGCCCAGTCTTTCCGCTGTCTGCGCCGGATGTCCCGGCGCGGCGGGCAGGCGGCTGAAGCTGCTGATCGCCGCGCTGTTTCAGATCTGCAGCGCGGCGGGCGATCTGCCGGACGCGGTGGTGTGCAGCCTGCTGCAGCCGGAGAATCTGCTGCTGGACGACGAGGAGAACGTCCGCCTGCTCTACCAGTTCCGATCGGAGTTTTTGGTGGAGAGCGCGGCGTGCGACATCTGGAGCGAGACGGCGGACCTGATGGAATTCCTGATGGCCAGGGAGCTCAAGAGCCCCTACCATAAGGTGCTGCGCAGCATCCATAAAAAGTGCGCCGCCGGCCTCTATGAAAGCCTGCCCGCCTTTATCAACGATCTGGAGAATGCGGTGGAGACATTGGCGGACACGGGGCCGGTCCAGTCGCTCAAGGCGTTTGTCTCCCGCAAGAAGGCACGCCTGGCGCAGATCTCCTGGCTGGGGCTTGTAACGCTCTTTGCCTGCCTGATTGTCTATCTCATCATGGAGCTGACGGCAAGGGACGCCCAGGTGGTGACGCCCATCAGCGACATCGGCACCATCACCTATGTGGCCTCCCAGGAGGAGGACGGCGGCGGCATGCAGCTGACCGACCCGGTGCCGGAACCGTCTGAGGGCGGAACAATCTTTTCCGGCCTGCCGGAGCAGGGGGCGGAGCTGACATCGGAGGACTATATCGTCCAGCCCGGGGATACCCTGGCCTCCATCTGCGCGGAGCATTACGGCTCGGCCGGATATGCGGGGCTGGTGGCCAGCTTCAACGGACTGGAGGAGGATGAGGCGCTGGACGCCGGCAGTGTGCTGCTGCTCCCCCTGCGGGATCAGCTGGCGGAGTATACAGGAAATTGAGGACGTCCGCAGGCGGGTGCGCAAGCGGCTGGCGTCCGCCTGAGTAGGAGAAGGTCTGATATGAAATGGATAAGAATCAGTTTGATTGTGCTGGCAGGCATCCTGGCGGGGGCGCTGTTCGCCGTCCATGACCAGCGGGTGGAGGCGGACACCACGGCCGTGTGCACCATTGATCCCACGGGGAACCTGTACCTGCTCTCCGAGGAGGGGGTGCTCACCAAGGCCTCGCCCCAGGGGCGGTGGCTGTGGGATGTGGAACTGCCCCGGGAGAATGCCGACGGAGACGCCCTGCGCTATCTCGATATGATCTCCGACAACAGCGGCAGCCTCTATCTGGTGACGCAGGTCTATGATCGGCAGGTGGACGCGGCCGGCGCGGTGCGGGAGATCATCCTCTCTGAGGAGGTCCAGACCTGGAGCGGGGATGGGGTGCAGCAGGACAGCGTGCTGCTGGTGGACAAGACCACCCTCTCCCAGTACAGCACACAGGCCTATATCCGCAAGCTCCAGATGCAGGGGGAGACGCTGCTGGCCCTGTGCTGTGACCAGGGCCGCTTCGACGTGATCGAGGCCCAGCCCTACAGCGACGAGGCGGCCGCCATCCTGGCCAGCTATGACCTGGGGGATGAGGCGGCGGAAGTGGAGGACTGCGCGGCCCTGTCCGACGGGACGCTGGTCTACAGCACCAGAGGCGGCGGACTGTACGCCTGGCCGCCGGAGGGTGAGAGACGGGATTTGAGCCAGCTGGTGGGCGACACCTGCATGGCGGGGCAGCTGTCCGCCGATGAGTCGGACCTGGTCTATTTCCTGGACCGGAGCAACGGCGTGTTTTACGCGCTGAACCTGAGGGCCTACACCGTGGAGCGGCTGTACAGTCCGGAGGTTTTCATTGACAGCGGAGCGGAGCTCTCCTTTGCCCAGGTGCGGGGCACCCGTGCCGTGGGATACGGGGACTTCTGCGCCGTGTCCATTGATTCAGAAAATCCTTTCTGGGTGCGCTTTGGCGCCCGGATGTACCGGGTCGGACCCCTCCACAGGGGATGGGGCGCGCTTGAAGTGACCAAGACGGCTGCTGCCGCCATCGGCGCGGCGGCCCTGATGGCCTTGGCGCTGTGGCTGTTGTGGCTGGCCGGGCGCCGCTGGCGGCTGACAGGAAGAATCCTGCTGCGGTTTTTGCCGGCGGTGGTGCTGGTGCTGGCCCTCCTGGCCGGAGGGTTTGCCTGGATATTCGTAGAGCAGCGCTATACCGCCCAGACCAACGGCCTGGCCGCGGCGGCAAAGGCGGCGGCCTACCAGTTCGACGGGACGGCGCTGGATCTGGCCGGCCTGCGGAGCTATACCGCCCCCCGGCGGGAGGAACTGGAGGAGCGGCTGGAGCGCGCCGGGGAATATGCCGCGGACGTCTCCGGATGGGAGGACGTGGGCCTGATCCTCTACACCCTGGAGGGTGAGCGCGGTTACGCCGTCTGTGCCTCCCGGGAGCGGGACGCCTTCTATACGGCCGGCTATCTGGCGCCTGTGAACCAGGAGCTGCCCGCGGCCAGTGTGGAGCGCATCCTCGCCTGCGCGGCGGAGGGCGGCAGTGTGACGATCTTCCGGGGCGGTGTGGCGTACGCCAGCTATTTCCAGCCCATCCAAGATGCCGCCGGGGATACGGCGGGACTGATGGAGGCCCGGGTGGAGCGGCAGTCGGCGCTGGCGGGAACGCTGGAGCGCAGCCCCGCTTTCTACGCCTGCGCCGTGGGCGCCGGAGGAGCGGCGATCCTGCTGCTGTGGCTGCTGGCGGTGCTGGCGGGCTCGTTCCGGCCGCTCAAGGAGCTGCGCCGGTGCATCGGGGAGATCAGCGGCGGCAACTGGAGCGTCCAAGCGAAGATCACCTCCCGGGACGAGCTGGCGGATATCGGCATGAGCTTCAACCAGATGACCGAGAAGCTCAGCCAGTACATCTCCAACATGGTGCTGCTCAACAACGAATACATCAAGTTTACGCCCCGGGAGCTCTTCCAGCTCATGGGCAAGACCAAGGTCACAGACCTGCGGCTCCGGGACAAGAGCGTGCGGGACATGAGCCTTCTGTATGTGAGCTTCAGCGTGGACGGGGAGCGGCTGGACAGCGAGGCCTATTTCAGCCTGATGAACGAGAACTTTGACCGGATCTTCGACGTGGTGGACATCAACCACGGCATCATTGAGCACTTCGACGGTTCGGGCATGCTGGCGCTGTTCCCCTATCAGGTGCGGGACGCCCTGAACACGGCCATCTCCCTGAAGGAGACGATGGCCCGGGAGGACCGGTCGGTGGAGCTGAAAATGCTCATCTCCGCCGACGAGACGCTGGTTGGGGTGGCGGGCAACCAGAAGCGCCAGACCATCACCGCCATCTCCGACACCATTATGGATATCTACGCCCTGGGCAGCCTCATGGATGAGATCGGCACCCGCTATATCATCACCCGACAGGCTGTGGAGCGCATCGGGGAGAGCTTCTATTTCAACTGCCGGGAGATCGGCGCCGGCGACACGGGCCGGGAGACGCTCTACGAGTTCCTGGATGGGATGGACCCCTATGAGAAGAAGCTCCATCTGGTGACCAGAAAATCCTTTGAGCAGGGGGTCCACGACTACCAGGCCGGCCGCTACTTTGCCGCCCGCAAGCACTTTGCCGAGGTTTTGCAGACCAACGAGCGGGACAGCGTGGCCATGTACTACCTGATGCTCTGTGACACCCACCTCCACGAGGAGGCGGCCATTCCTCAGTAAGCGGAGAGGAGACAGCGAATGGACTTCAATATCTTCGGCCAGATTTCCAAGATCGTCGGGCGCCAGATCACCAACATCTCCAAAAAGGTTACCCGGGCGGTGAAGGTGGCGGCCAAGCCCTTCGTCTATCTGAACACCTATGTCCGCGCCCAGGTCAAGTCCATGACCCGCCGGCCCTCCAGCAAGGCAGACTATGTCCGCTTTGGGGACGTCTACCTATCCAAGCGGTTTCTGGGCCTGAGCGTGATCGTGATTGTGCTGGTGGTCACCACCTTTTCCACGGTGGTCTACCCCTGGCTGGAGGGGCGGCTGTGGACGCCTACCATCCTTCTCAACAGCGAGAAGATGGCCGGCTACACCGGACCGGCCCATATCCGAAACGACATGGGCGTTGTCATCTACAGCGGCGATGTGGCCGCCGGAAAGCTCACCGGGTCGGCCACCCAGTACGACACGGAGGGGAATCTGGTCTACACCGGGGAGTTTCTCAACGCCGCCTACAACGGGTACGGCTCCCTTTATTCCGGCGGTGTGTTGCGCTACGAGGGGGACTTCTCGGAGAACCTCTATAACGGCGAGGGCAGACTTTACGACGAGACGGGGGCTCTCATCTACCAGGGCGCCTTTGTCCAGGGCCTGCGCAGCGGCCGGGGCATGGAGTACCGCCCGGACACCCATACCCTCCTCTACTATGGAGACTTTGCCAACGACCTGTGGGAGGGCAGCGGCGTGGTCTATGAGGCTGACGGCGTCACGGTCCGCTACCGGGGGGACCTGGTGGCCGGCGTCTACGAGGGGGAGGGCAGCTACTATGAAAACGGTGTCCTCGTCTACCAGGGGCTGTTTTCCCAGGGAATGTTCGAGGGGACCGGGACGCTCTATGACAGCCAGGGAAACATCCTCTACCAGGGGGAGTTCTCCCAGGGGAAGCGCCAGGGAGCGGGCACGGTGTACGACACCATCGGTTCGGCCCTCTACAGCGGGGAATTTCTGGATAACAACGTGAACTACATGGGTTATCTGGGGGCGGCTCCGGCGGACATCGCCGCCGCCTTCGGAAGCCCCGGCTATACGGCGCAGGTGGAGGGCGGCCAGGTGCTGACCTATCTGAATTTGGGCGCGGCCTTCCTCTGCGACGACGATGGAGCGGGCCTCTACACCTGCCGGCGGGTGCTGGTGGATGTGGAGGAGGCGTTCCTGGACATCACGCGGGACACCTCCCAGGCAGAGCTGGAGGCTCTGCTGGGGGAGCGGTTCTCCACCCTGACACTGGAGCTGACGCCGGAGCGCTCCGCCGCCTCGGCACAGCTGACATTGGAACTGCCGGAGAGCGGCCGGGTGGACAAATATCTGATGAGCACCTACTATATCAAGGTGTACTATGACGCTGCCGGCGAGAAGATCGCGGCGGTGGAGTGCGGAAACTACTGAGAGGAGGCCGGTCCATGAAAAGACGCGGAGAAGGAAATTGGCTGGCGATGGCGCTGAGTGTGCTGCTGGTCTGTTCCCTGCTGACCTGGCCGGCTCTGGCCGCGGCAGCCGGAAGTGGATCGGATATGCCCGGCTCCGGTACCGCAAATCATGAGGAGGCAGATGAGGGCGCGGAGAGCGCGGAGGAGGAAGATGCCGCGGAGGACACAGAGGGCGAGGAGCCTGAGGAGGAGCCGGAGCCCACGCTGGAGGAGCTGCGGGATGAGCTGATGGCCATTCTGGGCGGCGGCGAGGAGGCCGCGGCCATCCAGGCGAATATCGACCGCCTCATCGCCCTGGGGGACCCCAACGGCACCCTGCGGACCTATCTGGAGGGGATGATCCAGCTCCACCAGCTCCAATACCAGCTGGAGCAGCTCCAGACCACTCTGGAGGGGATGGAGGCGTCGGATGAGAGCATCGGAGCGATCGGCGAGGCGGTGAGCGCCGCGGAGAACCCGGACGAGATCCTGCGCCGGGTCGAGGAGGAGCTCAGCGCCCAGGCTGCCCGCCTGATGGAGGCTGCCGGGTACGACGGCACCGGCGATCTGGCGGTCATGGCGGCGGAGGCCCTCGCCTATCTGGACAGCGGGATCGCCGGCGGGGACAGCGCCGATGTGGCGGCCATCCTGCTCTTCGCGCAGCTGCAGCACAGTGAGCTGCTCAGCGAGGCGGGGCTGGTGACTGCCTCGGACGCCATGACCGGACACTTTCGGAATATCCTCAGCCGCTATCCCGCCCTCTCCGCTCAGGCGCGGGAAGCGCTGGAGGCCGGTTCTCTGGCCATCGCCGGCCGGGCCAACCGGGCCCAGGCTGTCTCTCCGGACCGCCTGGTGGCGGCCGGCGGAGCGCTGGAGCTGACGCAGCCGGTGTTCGCCTACGGGGACGCGGTGATGCTCTCCCTGGCGGATGCCGCGGCGTTCCTGGGCGGCGAGGTGGTGGAGATGGAGGAGAATGCCACCGTGGTCATCCAGGCCCCCGGCGTGGTGCTGGAGATGACCCGGGGCTCCAGCGACGCCTATTGTAACGACAGACTGCTGAAAATGGCCCAGCCGGTCCTGTACTTTGACGGGATCTGCTACCTGCCCCTGGACACGGTCCTCCAGTGCGGAAATCTGGAGCGGATGCGTGTGGGGAGCTATGAACTGATTTACCCGGTCCTCTGACGGGAGAGGGAGGAAGCCATGGCAAAATATTCCGTGATCTCCGACGTGAGCCGGACCATCGTGGACCTGCTCCGGGGGGAGCTGGTGCCTGAGCCGGTGGCCCAGGCCGAACAGATCGGCGCCTGTGACCCCCACGAGCGGGGCAACTGCGTGGTGGGGGTGCATATCTACGACATTGCTGAGTCCGGGGAGATGCGGCCCACCGGGCAGGTCCTCCAGGCGGACGGCTCCCTGCGCAACGCCCCGGTGTCTCTGTATCTCTCGCTGATGATCTCCGTGGCCAGCAAGGCGGAGAAGGAAACCCGGACTCTGGACGAGCAGATGATCATGGGCCGGGTGATCCAGGTGCTGGAGGACAACAAGCGCCTGCCGGAGAAGTATATGCCTCCGGCGCTCCGCGCCGCCGGAGAGGTGATCCGGGTGAGCAATGTGCCCATGGAGCTGGAGGAGAAGACCAAGATCTGGACCATGTTTTCCGAGTCCTACAAGCTCAGCGTGTTTTACAAGATCGGCCCGGTGCTGCTGGAGTCCGCCGTGGTCACCATGCCCGCACCCAGGGTCAGGGAGATCCAGCTGGGCACCGAGCAGAAGGGGAGAGAGCCATGAGAACCATCAGCCGCATTTCCGCAGCCTTCCAGCTGATCGACAGCTATGGAAAGGGGGCGGTGACCGGGGCCGCCATCCTGGTGGACGGCAGCCGCGTCCGGTATGTAGCCAAGGGGGACGGCACCTACGTGTTTTCCGACCTGCCCCCCACGGCCCACGACTATCGTATCACAGCGCCCGGGTATCGCCCGGCCCACCGGCGCCTGCCGGTGGTGCCCAACCACCTTCCGGAGGTGGTGCTGATGCAGTACGAGCCGGGAGCCCCCGCCCTGGGACGCATCTCCTATTTCCACCTGCGCTTTCTGGAGAGGGGCGCGCCGCTGGGCAACGCGGAGATCCGGGTGACGCAGACAACGCCGGTGGGGGCCCTGCGAGTGGTGGAGCGGGCCGAAAAGGGGTCCTGGACGGTGTCTCTGGCAGGCGGATATGCCGCGGGGATGCTCTATCAGCACTGCAGCCCCCGGCAGGAGGCGTTTGACCTGCTGATCACGGGATATGACCAGGCCGCCGGACAGTTTACGCTTCAGGAGCCCCTGACCGCTCCGCTGGGCGCGGGGACCCTCCTGCGGCCGGTGTGGAATCTGGAAACCGACCGGGATGGAGCGGCCATCCTGCCGGCCATCGGCCTGTTTTTGCAGCGGGAGGAAGTGGAGCTCTCCTTCTCCTGGGATGGGAGGGAGCAGACGCTGGTCACGGCGCCCCCATCCCCCAGTTCGCGTGCCACTGTGGAATTTTAGGAGGGACGATCATGGGAAATCAAGTGTGTATGGGGGCCATGTGCCAGTGCACCTTCGGCATGGCGCCCTCCAGTCTGGTGGTGACCCCGGAGAACAAGACGCTGACGTCCAACATGCCGGCGGCCACCATCATGGACAATATCCCCATGAAAAACATCATGCCCTTCGGCATGTGCTCCTCCCTGGCAAACCCCACCGTGGCCTCGGCCACGGCGGCGGCCCTGGGGGTGCTGACGCCCATGCCCTGCATCCCGGTGATCCCGGCCCCCTGGGCCCCCGGGTGCCCTACGGTGCTCATCGGGGGCAAGCCGGCGCTGAACAACAGCTCCAAGCTGATGTGCGCCTACGGCGGCGTCATCAGCATCAACAGCCCCGGCCAGATGAAGCACCAGATCCCCTGAGGGGATCGGAACTTTTTGCGGGAGGTGAGGCGGCGTGCCGTCCCTGTACAGACAGTTTTTTGACGCCAGGCGGTTCGGCGCGCCCTACGCCGCGCCGGAGGAGCACCTGCTGGACCTGGTGCGCTGGTGTGAACTGCTGCTCTCGGCCTACCTCCCCTGCTATGCCTCCCAGATCCCCTGGGAGGGCGCTCTGGAGGGGGCGGCGGACCCTGGAGCGGTGCGGCAAAGTGTGCTCCAGGACTTTGACAAGGCCCTGTTCCACATCGACGCCCGGGCCCGGACCAGCGTCGAGGCGGGGGGCTTTCTGGCCGGGCAGTATGTCCGGGAGGTGTGGAAGCTCACCAATCTGGAGCTGCTGGCGCTGATGCTGTGGCTGCTGCCCGCCTATGACGAGCGCTTCGGCCCCCTGCTGGGTCAGCTCCAGGGGAATCCGGCCCTCCGCCGGCCCAGCTTTGACCTGACGCTGAAGCTGTTTCACTTCGTGGACCGGGCGGAGGACGTGCCCCAGTATCATGTCCAGCGCCGCGCCCTGGAGGAGAAAGCGGATTTTGCCTTTCTCCAGCGGGACGGGACGCTGGACACCCGGACGGCGGAGTTTCTGCTGCAAAACGGCGCGAGCCGTCTGGACAGCGGCGTGGGCCAGGTTTGTCTCCCTGACGCCGGTGGGCCCCTGCCCCTGCGGGAGCGGGAGGCGGAGGAGCTGGCGGCGGCCATTGCCGCCGACGGCAGAGAGCGGGAGACGCTGTTCGTGTGCCTGCGGGGAGGAAAGGGCGCCGGCCGCGCCACCCAGGTGCGCCGGGTGTCAGAGCTGCTGGAGGTCCCGGCGGTGTTCTTTGACTGTGCCCAGGCGGCATTTTCCCGGCGGGAGGACTTCTTCGCCGCCCTGCGCACCGCCGGACGGGAGACGGTCCTCCTCCAGGGCATGCTGGCCCTGCGGAGCTTCGAGCGGCTGCTGGAGGAGCCGGAGACGGCGCAGCAGGCCCTGGAGCTGGCCGGGCGGTACTCCGGGGTGGTGTTCGTCCTCGCGGAGCCGGAGGCGGTGACCGTGGAGCTGGCCGCCCGCCGCCGCTGGATCGAGGTGGAGGTCCCCCTGCCTACCAAGGGGGAGAGCATCGCCCTGTGGCAGCGGGCGCTGGAGGCCCTCCCCCTCTCAGAGGGCGTAGAGGGCGCGGAGATGGCCAACAAGTTTGCCTTTACCCCCGCCCAGATCGCCGGCACCGGCCGCGCCGCGGCAGGGATGGCCCTGCTCCAGGGCCCCCTGGACCGGCGGCAGGTGACGGCGGCGGCCTACCGCCAGATCTCCCACAAGCTGGCCGAGCACGCCACCCTCATCTATGCCCGGCACACCTGGGACCAGCTGG
>CALXDE010000048.1 GCA_944386965.1 uncultured Oscillospiraceae bacterium | reverse complement strand
CGAAAACATTCTTAAGGGCATAAGGAGTCCTGCCACGCCGCCGGTTTCACCGTCTGCGTGGCCGGCACAGCCGGCAGGACTGAACGGGAGGGAGGCGGAGAATCCGCCTCCCTCCCGTTCACCCCGGGCCCTGCCTTGCGGCAGCTTCCGGGGCCCTTACCGCACGTCGGCTTATGCCACCGCTTGCCCTTCAGGCGCCCTCTTATGACAGCGAAGGGGCGGGACGCTTACGCGCCCCGCCCCTTCGCTGTCTGCCCGCCTGCGGCGGATTTTTCCCGGGATGGATATAAGGGCGCAAGCGCCCGCCCGCACATCCCCGCCGGGGGGCCTTGAAGTCAAAATCCCCCGGCAAGGGCCAAAGACACGCCAGCGGGGACGTTTCCCCATGTATTCCTCTATTATCGGTCGGCAAGCGGTACCCATGAAACAAAGGGGGACGCTGGCTCCGCCAGCGCAGGGGTGGAATTGGAGCTGGCAGCCAAGGAGCGGCTGGAAACCGTGCCGAAAATCGCGATAGCTACTTGAAATATTTTAAGGCATGGTTTAAAATGAAGCCGGAAACGCAATAAAGCGGCAGCCCGCAGGGTGTTACCAACACCCTACGGGCCTATGATGAGTGATGGACCCACTCAACACAACAGTCTCACGACTGCACCGTAGCCTTATTATACCCAGACAAAGCCCTTTTTTCAAGGGCGGAAAATGGGGATAGGGCCTATTGTGTTACGCTCTGAATTGTTCAGGCGGTGTTGAGTTATACGCTCAGTACCGCTTTTTGCGTTTCCGGCAGAACCGGCGGCCCGGAGCGGGGGCGCTGGAAATCGTCCCCCCTCCGGGTGACGCGCCGGAAACCAAAACGGAAAGGAAGAAAAGGTATGAAGCATCTCAGACGCGCATGTTCCCTCACCCTGGCCTTTGCGCTTGCCCTGTCCCTGTCACTGACCTCCGCGTTTGCGGCGGACTACACGACGCTGGACCCCAGCCAATTTGCGAGCAATATAGGGGATACCCCTACCATCACCCAGGATGGTGATACTGTAACCCTCTCCTTGCCTGAAGCGGGCGTGAGCATTATCTTAGAGGGCGTCGTCTCTTTTGAAGAATTCCCCTCGGGCTGGTCAAGCGGTGAAACCTTCGGGGCATTCCACCTGGCGGATGATGGCCGGGTGCTCATGCGCAACGACAGCTATGAGTATTCCTCACTGGAGCTGATGCCAAGTTACTGGCAAGCGGAATACATCGAAGAGGACGGGCTTGGATGGGTTTATTCTTCTGCCGGCCCCATACTCGATCAATATTGCCCGATCGGGACCACCGTGGAGTACCCCACCACCGTCGTGGCCGCCGATCCCAACGACAGAAGTCTTGCGGTGCTCGATGATACATTGCCGCACCGAACGATCAGCAATATTCCGGAAGGGATAAATGTGAACAGCCTCTATGTTTATTTTATCCGGGACAACGGCCGTGTCTCCCTCGCCGACCGCACCATCAACGGGATTTCCTTTGACGAGTACTATAATTCCGCAGTTTCCGGCCAGCCTGAGCAGCCTGTGGAGCCCGAAACCCCCGAGGAGCCCGAGGCTTCCACCACCGTTGCGGGCTTCTCGGATGTCCATGAGAGCGACTACTTCGCCGACGCCGTGAAGTGGGCCAAGGACGAGGGCATCACCGGCGGCACCACCCCCACCACCTTCTCCCCCAGCCGGACCGTCACCCGGGCCCAGGCGGTGACCTTCCTGTGGCGGGCCGCCGGCAAGCCGGAGCCGGCCTCCCTGACCTCTCCCTTCACCGATGTGTCCGACCCGGGCGCCTACTACTACAAGGCCGTGCTGTGGGCGGCGGAGCAGGGCATCACCAAGGGCCTCAGCGCCTCCACCTTCGGCACCGGCTCCACCCTGGCCTATGACCAGATGCTGGCCTTCCTGGCCCGGGCCGCGGACGCGGACACCGGTAGCGGCGGCTGGTCCCAGGCGGCGCTGGACTGGGCGGCGGAAAACGGCCTCACCGACGGGCTGAACATCACCGCCAAGGGCGCCTGCCCCCGGTCCGACGTGGTCTACTGCCTGTGGAAGCAGCTGGCATAAAACGAAAAGCGGAAAGCCCCCGTGTATCATCTGATACACGGGGGCTTCCTTTTTACCGGGCCTCGTTTGAGCCATTCCCTCTCTGTTCCCGTTGTTTCTTTTTCCACTCCACAAACTCCCGCTGTCCCTCCTCACTTACGTAGAACGTCCGAATGTCGGCCGGCAGGCACCGGGCAAAGGATTCCAGCACATGGCGGGGAATTCCGGAATATAAACGCGGTTCTTTCAAAAAGGCCGCCTCCGCTGCAAGCGAATAGGCGCGGCGGTTCTCTTTCTCTATGGTCGCTTTTTATAACAAAATCATAGCATACTCGTCATTTCACAGTCAATACACAGCAAGTTGGGGAAAAATGGGCGTCCCGTCCCCGTGGAGCATATCAGAAATCCCCCGACTGTCAAGGCTGAACTTCGCCGATTTCATCGGGCCTTGACCGCCGGGGGATTTCTGATGATAGGTCACCAAGGGGACGCCCCATCCATGCGGCGGCAAGACCGCCCATCTTTTGACTGAAAGGAGTGCATGACAGTGAAAGCCGTCATTTACGCAAGATATTCCAGCGACAACCAGAGAGAGGAAAGCATCGAGGGGCAGATTCGGGAGTGTGAAGAATACGCCGAGCGCAACGGCCTCAAGGTATTGTCCTGCTACATAGACCGCGCCCTCTCCGCCAAGACCGACAACCGCCCCGAATTTCAACGGATGATTCGGGACAGCGCCGGGGGCCTGTTCGATGTGGTGCTGGTGTGGAAGCTGGACCGCTTTGCCCGCAACCGCTACGACAGCGCCCACTACAAAGCGATTTTGAAGAAGAACGGCGTCAAGGTGGTGTCCGCTAAAGAGGCCATTGCCGAGGACAGCACGGGCATTTTATTGGAATCGCTGTTGGAGGGCTACGCCGAGTTTTACAGCGTGGAACTGTCCGAGAAGATACACCGGGGGCAGAAAGAAAATGCCCTCAAGGGGAAGAACAACGGCGGGGGGATTCCTCTGGGCTATGTGCTGAACCACCAGACGCAGAAATTGGAGATAGACCCCTTGACCGCCCCTCTGGTGGTGGAGATTTTCACCCGCTACGCCGACGGGGAGACCGTGCGCTCCATCGTGGACGACCTGAACGGGCGGGGGCTTCGGACGAGGCGGGGCAAGCCGTTCCGCCTGAACAGTTTCAGTGCTTTGTTGAAGAATCGGAAATACATCGGAGAATATCAATACCAAGATGTCGTTATCCCCGGCGGCGTCCCGGCCATCGTCCCCCAAGACCTGTTTGACCGGGTGCAGAGGCGCATGGAGAAGAACAAGCGCGCCCCGGCGGCGGCCAAGGCCGAGGAGCGGTATCTGCTCACCACCAAGCTGTTTTGCGGCAAGTGCGGGCGCATGATGATTGGCGAGTGCGGCACCAGCCGGGCGGGCGTGAAGCACTACTATTACAAGTGCGGAAGCGCCAAGCGGAAAACCGGGTGCGACAAGAAAGCGGTCCGCAAACAGTGGATAGAGGACCTCGTGGTGGAGCATACGATGCGGATGATTCTCAACGACGCCGTTGTAAGCGATGTGGCGGCGCTGGTAGTCCAAGCACAGGACCGGGAGAACACTGACCTGCCCGCCTTGCAGAACCAGCTGGCGCAGACGGAGCGGGGCATTGAAAACCTGCTCAACGCCATTCAACAGGGCATCTTCACCGCCTCCACCAAGCAGAGGCTGGACGAACTGGAGGAGGCAAAAGAGGAGTTGACAGTCCGCATCCTCCAAGAGCAAATCGCCAAGCCCCGCATGACAGAGGAGGAGGTCCGCTTCTGGATTTGCCGATTCCGGGAACTGGACACCACCAAGGAGGAACACCGGCAGCGGCTTATTGATAGCTTTGTCAATGCGGTCTATGTGTACGACGATAAGATTCTGCTGATTTTCAATTACAAGGACGGACAAGAAACGGTCCCGCTGAAAGAGGCGAATGATTCGGATTTGTCCGGCGGCTGTCCACCACGAAAAGGCCTTGAAACGAGAGTTTCAAGGCCTTTTTGCATGGCAAAAGTGATAAAAAGCCCCCTTCCCTGTTCTGGGCGGCTCCCGCCCAAAAAGCGGGAGCCGGGCCTGGTGAAGCGGCACGCCACCCACGGCTACGGCGCGGAGAACTGTCCTGGAAAATCAGGCTGAAAGGCGGGAAAGTGGATGCGGTATCATTTTGTTCCATCCAATATGAACAGCGGCGCAGGCAGCTGCACCATCCGGGTGTTCAGTGACCAGGTGCTCCAGAGCATCCAGTGGTGCAGGGAAGACGAATATCCAGAGGGGCTGAAAAATGCAGAGAGCCAAAAGATCAAGGTCACCAAGAACGGGAGATACTGCGTGCGGCTCAAGAGCCGGGAGGAGACGGCGGAGACCACCTTTACGGTGTGTCACTTGAAGCCGTTCCTTGGGTTTGACGGTGGAGACGGCAGCGCGGAACACCCCTATCTGATCTCAAACTGCGCGCAGCTCAATGGGATCCGCCAGAACATGAGCGCCCACTATCGGCTCACAGCAGATCTGGATCTCGCCGCTGAGATGGAGGGACTGTCCTGGGTCCCCATCGGGAGATACTCCTGTAAAGAGCAGGAGATCGATCCCGATATCCCCCTGGAAGATCAGTGGGAAAAGCTGAGCTATCTGATAGACTTCGGATTCATGGGAGAGCTGGACGGCGGCGGGCACGAGATCTCCGGCCTTTCAGTCTATCAGCCAAAGCCGGTGGAGTTGGGGCTGTTCGGGTCCGCCGGCGCGACAGCGGTGATCCATGACCTCTGCCTGCGAAACTGTGTCATCCAGGGAGAAGAGGTCAACCTGTCGGTCGGCGGCCTGTTGGGGATCTGTGAGGGGGCGACCGTAGAAAACTGTCTGGTGGAGGGAGAGATCTTTGGGCCGATCATCTGCGGCGGACTGATCGGCTTCGCGGAGCGGGCGCTGGTGCGGAGCTGCCAGTTCGTGGGGGGATCACCGGCGGCGATGCAAGCGCCGGCGGCATTTTAGGCGATGGCCGGCTCTCTTCGGGATCCCCCTTTGTAAACCGGATCCAGGACTGCTGCGTTCTTGCGGACATCCGATGCCAGGCGCACCGTTCAGGGAGCGCGGGGATCGCGGCACGGTGCGCATGGATCGACCGGTGTCTATATCGGGGAACGATAAACACCGGCATGTCCGCTGCCGGGATCCTGGTGCGGGGGCAACTGGGAAGGGTCAGAAGCAGCGTCTGCGCGGCTGGCTTCATCTCTGTTTTGGAGGACCGGCCGGCTGTATACCAGCATGACGCCTATGTGACATTCCTCACCGAGGAGGGCGAGGATACAGGGGACAACTACTCGTATATAAAAAATTGCTGGGCGAGCTGTGTTGGCCGGATACAGAACTATGACTACAAGTTGAGCCCCCATGCCAGTGAGAACACGAATCTGAGCCTGGGGACCTGTACCTTGTCCAGCGGCAGCGGAGCAGTCCAAATCGTGGAGGGCAGTTTGCGGGATGGGACCTCGGTCTCGGAGGAACAACTGCATGATATTGAGCTTTATCAGGCGTTGGGCTGGGACTTTGAAAGGACCTGGGAGATGGGAGAGAACGGCTGGCCGCGGCTCCGCTTTAAAAAGTAGGGGATGTACTACCCATATGGGATCCGCTTAGGCTTGTTCATGAGATCATCATGAGGTGAAAAATGTACATCGTGCATCGCTTTTCATTCAATCAAAAGACAGGAAAACGGGCTTTGGATATTCTGCATCTGGGACATATCCCATATGAGAGCAATGGGTCAGATATCCTGATCTCACATAAGTTTTTTGCCGCACTGAAAAAGGAAAAAATAGACGGGGACTTGATTTACAGCGATGTAGTAAATACTGATGCTGGATCTTAACGGAGGGCGTCAACTTGCGAAATACTATTATAATGCTCTATTTGGCGTTTCTTGTTACTACATCTTGTTCATGCCAAATAGCAGGAGGAGCGCACATGCTATTTGATGACAGTGGAAGTCATGCAGATCTACTGTTAGAACAACTTATATTCTTTATCATCTAAACAAAGAAGAGGAGGACTCGCAGCTAACTGACTGGGAGGACATGGAAATCCCTGGGATACATATTCCTTGAAACCATAGAACGCAACAAATTTCACGGTATCCTTGTCCCAGCCGCCCACGATGCCCACATGGGAACCGACACGGCTATGGTAAGACCAGCACGGTGGTCAAGCAGTTCGTGGTGGACTACACCACCGGGACCTTCGAGCCGCTGATGGACTCTTTACAGAAGGATCGCAAGCTTTCTTCCGTTGAGTTGATGAAAGATGGGGTGCAAAGTGAAGCGAAAACATGTGGTCGTACTCATTTGCTGTGGGATCATGATGCTCATCTGCTGGTATGTTCCATTCGTGTATATGCGGACACCAGAGTACATTCATGCACACAGGACACCAGCCTATGAACAAGAGGCGGAGAAGTACTTCCTGGAAAACCATGAACGATTAACTCAACTGACTGAGTTGGCAGATAAGATCCCATCAGGCCTTTGGTATCGCTATACATTTGGTGTTCATACATTTGATTCTACTGAGTTGCCTGACGATATACGAAAAGCATTGAAGAGCCTGGAGGAGCGAACAGATAAAAGCTATACTGTTGTTATGTCAAATGAGTATGTGGAGATCCTGATCGTAAGTGCGACTTTTTTTGAGGTGTATTTATACTATGGGAACGACAGACTGCATGGTCTGAAACAGGAGTGGGATAAGGCGAAAATACTGGAGGATGGCTGGGAAATACATGCTCCGTATATCGTGAGAGGGTAAGGAAGCACAAACCAGTCCAGCGCATTTGCAGATGCGATCATTTATGCAGCAAGAAAAAATATGGAATTGATCATTGTAGAGGTGAGATAATGGTCTACTTTATCAGCGTTTACTTTGATGCCCTTGGAGCAGTGATCATGATTGGGAACACGATTTATGATGATGGACCGAGAGTTGACTGTGGGATCCCCGTTGTATTGCAGCCGGGTCATTCGGCAGAAGACCTGGGGAATGGGGTGAAAGAGATCATAAGAAAAGAACCTTATTTTACTTCAGCTGATGTTGACCTAAAAAATCCGGTTTATTTTAAGGCAAGTGGGATCAAAAGCTACTCGAAATTTTCCAATAAGCATAAACTGATCACGATTCGATGGGACGATGAAAACAATTATATCAAATTTGAATTTTGGAGACTGCTTCCAAGAAGCGAAGGGTACGAGCCGGATCTTGAAACGGTTGCTCCACAGACCTTACCATTACAAAGCTCAGCTTTGGAATTAGGAAGTCGTCTATCTAAAATGATGGAAGAGATCCGCGCCGCAAAGCAATGAGGACCAAAGTGTAGCAGAGATCGTGTGGTGATCGAGTAACTTGTACAAAGAAAAACCATGAGGCCGCTGCCCCGAAGTCCGGGGCAGCGGCCCTTCTGTTATTCGGAGGCATTTGCCGCCTGACGGTGCAGGCCAGGCCCTGCGGACGATAACAGACATAGAGGTGATGCCCAATTTCGAGAGCGCCGGAGCGCGGCGCCAGGCGACTCATCGGCCCTGGCTTTCCCCTCCGACTGCTCTCCGATCCAGCAGACCCTGCTGCCGGCTTCGCACCAGAACGCGGTCCCGGCCGGCGTGAAAACGGGCCCTGAAGCGGATGCCTCAGGGCCCGTTCTTCCGTCCTTCTGCCCGCGGGGTCAGGCCCCCAGCAGGCGGCGGGCGTTGCCGCCAAGGATGGCCTCCTTCTCCTCCGGGGGCAGGGGCAGGGCGCGGACCCACTCCACGCTCTCCCGCTGGCCGCTCCAGGGGCTGTCGGTGCCGAAGAGGATGCGCTCGGGGCCGAACCGGCGGACCATCTGCACGAATTCCTCCTCCTGCAGAA
>CALXDE010000047.1 GCA_944386965.1 uncultured Oscillospiraceae bacterium | reverse complement strand
GGGATGCCGAAGCGCTCCAGGTGGACCTGGTGGCAGATGCCGTTGCCCGGGCGGGAGAAGTACAGGCCGTGCTTCTTCGCCACAGACTGGATGTACCGGTGGTCGTCGGCGTTCTCGAAGCCGGACTGGAGGGTGTTGTGGTCGACGTAGGCCACGCTCCGCTCCGTCCTGACCCTGGGGATGCCCATGGCCTCAAACTCCAGATAGGCCATGGTGCCCGTGGCGTCTTGGGTCAGCGTCTGGTCGATGCGCAGGGCCACCTCGCTCCCGGGCGTCATATCTCCGCTGATCAGGTGGGATTTGATGATCTTTTGGGCAATCGTCAGGCCGCTCATTGCATGTCCTCCTCTCCCATGATACTCTCTGTGGCGTGCCGCAGATGTTCCTCCGTCAGACGGGCCGCCTCCTCCGCGTCGCGGGCGGCGATGGCCTCGTAGATCTTCCGGTGCTCCACGGCGATCTCCGCGCTGCGCCTGGGGTTCTCAATGGAGGTCCGGCGGTATTTCTGAATGCGCTTGTGCAGAGGGATCAGGGTGTCCGCCAGCACATGCCGTCCGCTCTGCCGGCAGATCTCCACATGGAACTGATCGTCCATCTCCTTGACATGGGCAGGGTCCTGTTTCTCGGTATAGAACTTCTGGAGCTCCACAATGTGCTCGAGCTCCTCCAGCCCCTCGGGCGTGATATTCTTCGCGGCATAGTAGCTGGCAAGGCCCTCCAGGCGCAGACGGATGTTCATAATATCCCGCACGTCCTCCCGGGTGATGCCCAGCACCACGCTGCCCTTTCCGCTGTCGCCGTCGGCAATCAGGCGCTCCTGGGTCAGGCGGCGCATGGCCTCCCGCACGGGGGTGCGGCTGACCCCCAGCTCCTCCGCCAGACCCAGCTCCGTTAAAACCTGGCCCGGGGCGTAGCGCCCGAAAATAATATCGTCCTCCAGGCGCTCGTACACCCGGTCCGCCAGCAGTACATTCTTATAAGGCTTCGCTGTCATTACAGATTCCTCCCCGGCCATTTCAGTTCTCCATGGGTCAGCTCATTGATCTTGTGGACCAGCTCCTGGGTGGAGAGCACCGACTGCCGTCCGTCCTCATACTCCCGATCCACCCACTCCTTCATGGCCACAATCAGCGGGTCCTTCTTGCTGTAGGCCCTCTCCGGCGGCAGGTGGTACGCCTCGTTGATCCAGTAGGCGATGCCCGCCAGGCCAGAGGTCTTGCCGATCTGCACGGTGGCCGGACGGTTCAGCAGCTTCTTGGTGTTGAAGATGTTGTAGATCTCCTCGTCCTTCAAAAGGCCGTCGGCGTGGATGCCGGCCTTGGTGACATTGAAGTTCTCCCCCACAAAGGGCGTCATCACCGGGATGCTGTAGCCGATCTCGTGGGTGAAGTAGTCGGCGATCTCTGTGATGACCGTGGGATCGATGCCGTCCATGCTGCCCCGGAGGGACGCGTACTCAAACACCATGGCCTCCAGAGGGATGTTGCCCGTGCGCTCACCGATGCCCAGCAGGGAACAGTTGACGGCGCAGGCCCCGTAGAGCCAGGCGGTGGCGGCGTTGGCCACAGCCTTGTAGAAATCGTTGTGCCCGTGCCACTCCAGCATCTCGCTGGGCAGATCGGTGTAGTGCTGCAAACCATAGATAATACCGGGGACGCTGCGGGGCATGGCCACTTCGGTGTAGGGCACGCCGAAGCCCATGGTGTCGCAGGCCCGGACCTTCACGGGAATGCCCGCCTCCTTGGCCAGATTCTGCAGCTCGTTGACCAGGGGCACCACGAACCCGTAAAAGTCAGCGCGGGTGATATCCTCCAGGTGGCAGCGGGGCACCACGCCGGCGTCAAAGGCGTCCTTCACCGTTCCCAGGTACAAATCCATGGCCTGGCGGCGGGTCATCTTCATCTTCTTGAAGATGTGGTAGTCGCTGCAGCTCATGAGCATGCCGGTTTCCTTGATGCCCAGGGATTTGACCAGCTGAAAGTCCTCCTTGCTGGCCCGAATCCAGCTGGTGATCTCCGGGAAGGGCAGGTCCATCTCCATGCACTTCTCCACAGCCTCCCGATCCTTCTTGCTGTAGACAAAGAACTCGGTCTGGCGGATGATGCCGAAGGGGCCGCCCAGCTTGGAGAGAAACTTGTAGATCTGCACCACCTGGTCCACGGTATAGGGCTCCACCGACTGCTGCCCGTCCCGCAGGGAGGTATCGGTGATCCAGATGTCCTCGGGCATGTTCATAGGCACCCGGCGGTGGTTAAAGGGTACCTTGGGCACGGTGTCATAGCCATAGATGTCCCGGTATAGATTTGGCTCGGCCACATCCTGCAGGGAATATTTATAGGAGCGGTACTCCAGCAGGTTGGTCTTGCTCGAAACTTCCAACATAGCGCGTCCCCTCACTTTGCTCGGCAGATTGGATAACGGTATAACTGTATCCTTGTATACAATTATACACTCCAGTGGCGTGCTGTCAATCACAAAAGGCAAAAAAGAAACCCCGCATCAGCGGGGTTTCTTCGTCACAATGCACAATCTATCCGGAAAAGCCGGCCAGCCAGCGCTCCACCGTCTCAATGATCTTGAAGCGCACCACCACCCCTTCGCTCTCCTGGGTGATGAGAGACACCTCCTCCCGCGTCAGTCCGGCATCCTGGGCGCTGAGGGCAAACTCCTCCGTGGTGGCGGCCATGCACAGGGGCGGAAACACCACGCACCACCAGTTCTGTCCCGCCCCCTCCCCGATGGTCACCCGCAGGGACAGGTACCGCCCGGCGGGGAGCGCAAAGCCGTCATATGTGCGGGTCGGATATTCTTCCCAGCCGAGGGTGGCCCGGACCGGGTAAGCGTATCCCTCGGCCGCCACAAGCGCCGCTGCCGCCGCCTCCAGCTCCGGAAGGGCCTGACGGAGCGCCGTCTCCGCGGCCTTCGTCCCGGCACAGTCCTCCAGCCGCGTTTCCGCCGCCTCCAGCACCGCATCCCGGACCCGCAGCTTCAGCGCCTGATCCGCCCCGCTGTCGGAGTTCGCCACCACGTGAAGGCGGATCAGCTTGCCGGCCAGGGCCTCCTGGGTCCCGTGGGCGTCCGCCGCCGTCCAGACGGCGGTGGCCGCCAGGGCAAACAGGAGAGAGAGAATCAAAATCGCAGGCTTTTTCATGAAAAAGCACCGTCCTTTCCGAGGAATACCTCAGTATGGACGGCGCTGCGCGAAATTATTCCAAACACCAGCGGTTCGCGCGGGCCGCCTCGCAAACCAGCCGGCGGCCTGAGAAACCGCTACAGACTGCGGCCCACACTGTGGGCCAAAAAGGTCTGGGGATAGTCCCGGCGCAGCCGCTCCACCGCCAGGCGGGCAGCGGCCTCCTCGGTAAAGATGCCGAATACGGTGGGGCCGCTGCCGGTCATGGAGGCGGTGCTGGCGTTGAGATCCATCAGCAGGCGCTTGATCTCCCCCACCTCCCGGTATTTCCGGGGGAGCACATCCTCAAAGACGTTGTACACCCGGCGGCACACCCCGGCGAGATCCCCGGCGGACAGGGCCGCCGAGATCCCCGCCGTGTCCGGATGACAGCGCAGCCGCCGCAGCCGCACCTGGGCAAAGAGCTCCGGTGTGGAGATGGGAAAGGACGGCTTGCAGATCACGAAACTGCACGCCGGCAGGGCGGGCAGATCTGTCAGCACCTCGCCCCGACCCTCGGCCAGGGCCGTTCCGCCCCGGACGCAGTAGGGCACGTCGCTGCCCACCTGAAGGGCCATGGCCTCCAGCTCCGCCTCCGGCAGCCCGGGGGCCAGGGCCCGGCGCAAAATCCGCAGGACGGCGGCCCCGTCGCTGCTGCCCCCGGCCATGCCGGCGGCCACGGGGATGTGCTTGTCCACCCGGATGGTGAGCCCCACCGGGGCGATCCCCGTCTCCCGGAAGAACAGCTCCGCCGCCTTCACAGCGATGTTGTTGCGGTCCCGTGGCAGGTAGTTGAGGTTGGTCACCAGGGTGATCCCCTGCCGCTCCTTGAAGGTGATGGACACCGTGTCCTTCAGGTCGATGCTCTGCATCACCATCCGGAGGTCGTGATACCCGTCCGGCCGCTTGCCCAGGATATCCAGGGTGAGATTCAGTTTTGCATAGGCCGGCTCGGTAATGGTCATAAAAGTCCTCTCAAATCCTGATCGTAGTCCAGCTCTTTCCCGCAGCGGGGGCAGTAGGTGAAATGCTGGTCAATCCGCCCCAGGCCCCCGCCGCAATAGGGACAGCGCCACAGGGCAAGGAAAAGCGCCACATAACCCACTAACGCCGCTGCCAGCACGATCTTGATCCACACGGTCCCAATCAGCATCACCGCCACTGCCAGCACTGTCAGCAGCGCGATGCAGCACCCCAGCAGGCGGCGCCTCTTGCGCAAGGTCATGGTTTTCTCCCGGTCCTCTCGTTAAAATCCAGCCGCTCCCCGCAGTGGGGGCAGTAGTCCATGCCGCTCCGAAATCTGCCCAGGTGCCAGCCGCAGCGGGGACAGGCCCATTTGGTCAGGAAGAAGAGCAGACTTCCCACCATCAGGGCAGCCCCCACGGCCACCAGCCAATACGCTTCCGCCAGGACACCCGCGATTCCAACAAACATGCCGCCGGTCAGCATGGCAAGGATCAGGATCATTTTCTGATTGAGGCTCATGCTTTCGCCCCCCTCCTTCCCCCACGACTGCAATGCGAATGCGGTTCACCGCTCCCATCCGGGCCGGTCACGGTTACCGGATCTTCCGGCCCTCCACGTAGTAGCGCTTGTCCTCGGCGTGGCCCATGGAGAAGGTCTTGCGGGGCAGGACGCCGTCGGCCATGACGGTTTTGAACAGCTGATCC
>CALXDE010000046.1 GCA_944386965.1 uncultured Oscillospiraceae bacterium | reverse complement strand
CCCGCTCTTATCTGACGCCGGATCCCATCCCGGGCGTCACCTTTTCCGTGGAGGAGGGCTCTGTCACAGCAGAGGGGATGACGTTCACGATCACCAATGACACCGATGCGGAGCTGACCTATGGTGCGGAATACCGCCTGGAGAAACGAGGGCTTTTGGGATGGCGGCACCTGTGGGAGAACTTCCTGCCCGCCGGCTGGGACGCCATCGGATACTTTGTAAGCCCTAACGTCAGCCAGACTGAGGCCTTCTCCTGGACCGGGCGGTACGGGGTGCTCTCCCCCGGCACCTACCGCATGGTGCGGACCTACACGCTTGCTGGACAGGATTACACCACGGCACTGGCGTTTACTGTCCCGGGCTGACAAAAACACAGGAAAAAGAGGACACGCCGGCTTTGAAAGCCGGCGTGTCTTTTTTCAGCTCATGCGCAAAATCTCCCGCTTCAGGCGCAGGATGATCCGCTTCTCCAGCCGGGAGATGTAGCTCTGGGAGATGCCTAGGCGGTCGGCCACCTCCTTCTGTGTCTGCTCCCTGGTCCCGAACAGGCCGAAGCGCCGCACGATGATCTCCCGCTCCCGCTCATCCAGCCTGGCGATGGCCTCGTTGAGGAGCGTCCGGTCCACATCCTCCTCAATGGGGCGGGAGACCTCGTCGCTGTCGGTGCCTAAGATGTCGCTGAGGAGCAGCTCGTTGCCGTCCCAGTCGGTGTTCAGCGGCTCATCCAGGCTCACCTCCCCCTTCTGGTTCACATTTTTCCGCAGGTACATGAGGATCTCGTTCTCGATGCAGCGGGAGGCGTAGGTGGCCAGCTTGATGTTCTTGTCGGTCTTATAGGTGTTGATGGCCTTGATGAGGCCGATGGTGCCGATGGAGATCAGGGCCTCGATATGGATGCCCGTGTTCTCAAAGCGCCGGGCGATGTACACCACCAGGCGGAGGTTGCGCTCGATGAGCGTCTGCCGGGCCGCCAGCTCTCCCGCCGCCAGCCGCTCCAGCAGGGCGGCCTCCTCCTCCCGCGGCAGAGGCGGGGGCAGGGTGTCGCTGCCGCCGATGTAGTGGACGGCATCCGGCGGGAGGATCCCCAGCCGGATCAGCAGTTTACGCAGTCTTTGCCACATGGCACCTCTCTCCTTCCGTCTCTCCGCCCCACAGCCCCGCGTAGCCCGTCCCCAGGGGGTGGGGCGACACGCCGATGGGGTAGCCCCGCCGCGTCTCCCCGCCGATGGAAATGCTGTCGCAGATGAAGCAGTCCAGCTCCCCGGCGGTCTGTCCCAAGGACTGAAAAGGTATTTTCCTGTACATCTGTTTTCCCAGCGGCT
This sequence comes from uncultured Oscillospiraceae bacterium, assembly GCA_944386965.1. Next base: position 19,649 of record CALXDE010000046.1, on the reverse strand, counting down.
CCAGGGCTCTCTCCCAGACCACGCACACCACCTGGCCGCTCTCGGGATCCCGGAGGGTGTTTCCGGTATCCCACAGCAGCGGCACGGTGACGGATCTCCCTCCGCAGGTGATGGTGGCCTCCACCAGGCGCTCCGCCGTCTCCGGGCGGCCGCTGCGGTGGAACACCACCGCCAGCACAAACGCGCAGAACGCACCCGACACCAGGAACACCACCCAGGGGCTCTCCGTCCGCCGCAGGATGGCCGCGGCGCCTACGCAGGCCCCGGACAGCGTGCAGGAGGCCGCCAGGAACAGCAGATAGCGCCGCAGGAAATACGGCGTCCGTCCAAAGACGATATACGTCATGGCCAGGGACACCAGGCACTTGGCCGGAAGGGCCGTCAGCCACGCCCAGGCCGGGACGGCCGCACAGGCGGCGTAGGCTCCGCCCAGCGCCGCGGCGGCCAGGGCGCGCAGGGGGCGCAGCGGCAGCCCGGTCAGGCGCAGGGTGCAGCAGAGCACCAGAAAGTTGAGCCCGCTGTTGAGAAGGAAGGTCAGATCGGCGTATACGACTCGCATCTCCGCTCCCCTCCTCTCGCTGTCCCTGATTATAGGACAGGGGGCGGGAGAATCCGGTCGGAACGGCGGAGCGGAAAAAAGAAAAGAGGGGGACCGCCCCCTCTTTCAGCGCTCCGCCCCTCAGATCAGGGGCAGGATCAAGCCCAGCACCAGTGCCAGCACCAGCAGGCCTGTCACCACTCTTGCCACGATCTTGGCTGTCTTATTGCTCATGTTCACTCTCCTCCGGTAAGATCCGCTTGATGGCCTGCTCCGCCTTCCGGCGGGGCAGCATCAGCTCATGTCCGCACCCCTCGCAGCGCAGCTTGATGTCCATGCCCACCCGGTGGATGGTCCAGATCCTGCTGCCGCAGGGGTGCGGTTTTTTCAGTTCCACGCGCTGGTTGAGTTTCAGATCCATAAACTTGGCTCCTCTCTTGTGCCGAAGACGCCTGACGGCGCATATAGTGGTCTTAGATCATCAAAACAGGACGGTATTTGCCATGCAAACAAGCCGAATTTTACCGGAGGGCTTCGGCCCTCAAGCCAGCGCTCCCCTGCCGCTGCCGGCGATCCAGGCATACATAGATACCCAGGAGATCCTGGAGGCGCCGGTCCTGCGCTGTGACACCGCACACAACCTCCACGTCCGCTTCCGCGGCTACGAGGGCGTCATCCCCCGCGCGGAGGCGGTCTCCCCCCTGGTCAGCGGCGGGGAGCGGGAGATCGCGGTCCTCTCCCGGGTGGGCCACAGCGTCCAGTTCGTCATCACCGCTCTGGAGGTCACCGGCGCTGGGAAGCCCCTGCTGCTCCTCTCCCGGAAAATGGCACAGGAGCGGGCCCTGCGCTTTCTCCTGGACAGCTGTCCGCCGGGCAGTGTTCTCCGTGGGAGAGTCACCCGGCTGGAGCGGTTCGGCGCCTTTGTGGATATCGGCGGCGGGGTGGTGGGGCTGCTGCCTCTGGAGCACATCTCCGTGGCCCGGATCACCCACCCAGGCCAGCGCTTCACCGCCGGGGAGCGGATCCTCTGCGCCCTCCTGTCAGTGGACCGCGCGGCGAACCGCTTCACCCTGACGCACAAGGAGCTCCTGGGCACATGGCTGGAGAACGCCGCCCGCTTCGCCCCCGGCGAGACCGTCACCGGCCGCGTCCGGGGCGTGAAGGACTACGGCATGTTTGTCGAGCTGACGCCCAACCTCTCCGGTTTGTCCGACTGCTTCGAGGGCGCGGGGGAAAACGACGCGGTGAGCGTGTTTATCAAGAGTATACGCCCGGAGCAAATGAAAATCAAATTGCAGATTCTACAAAAAATCCCCCAGCCTCCGGCCCCTGAGCCGCTCAATTACTACATCACCGACGGCTGCCTCCAGCGCTGGGAGTACGCTCCGCCGGGGTGCGCAAAGCCCTATCCTCCTACGATTTTTTCCCCTTGATCCGCTCCCAGTAGGCTTTGGCGGCCTGCTCGGTTTTGTTCTCACCGTATGCATAGTACCGGGCCTTTTTCGCTTCGTCGGGCAGATACTGCTGCTCCACCCAGTGGCCCGGGAAGTCGTGGGGATATTGGTACGTCCGGTGGGGACCGGAGCCGGTGGAGTCGGCGTGTACGTTCTGCAGGTGCCGGGGCACATCCCCGGTCCTTCCCTTTTCCACATCCTCCATGGCGGCGATGATGGCATTGTGGGCGCTGTTGGACTTGGGGGCGGTGGCCAGGAGAATGGCCGCGTCCGCCAGGGGGAGCCTCGCCTCCGGCAGGCCGATCTGCAGCGCGGAATCCACGCAGGCCTTGACAATGGGGATGGCCTGGGGATAGGCCAGGCCGATGTCCTCGGCGGCGATGACCAGCAGCCGCCGACAGGGGGAGAGCAGGTCCCCCGCCGCCAGAAGCTTTGCCAGATAGTGGATGGCCGCGTCCGGGTCGCTGCCCCGGATGGACTTCTGGAGGGCGGAGAGAAGATCGTAGTGATTGTCCCCCTCCCGGTCATAGCGCATGGCGCTGCGCTGGGTGACCTGCTGGGCGTCGGCCAGGGTGATGGTGAGCCCGCCGTCAGTGGTCCGGGCCGTCTCGTAGAGAAACTCCAGCGCGTTGAGGGCCTTGCGCGCATCACCGCCGCAGGCGGAGGCGATGTATTCCTCCACGCCTTCCTCCGCCGAGAGGGGCAGCGGGCTCTCCTCCGCCAGGATGCGAAGGCCCCGCCGGATGGCCGGCAGCACATCCCGGGCGGTGAGGGCCTTGAACTCAAAGACCGTGCTGCGGCTGAGCAGCGCGCCGAACACGCAGAAATAGGGGTTCTCCGTGGTGGAGGCGATGAGGGTAATCTTGCCGTTTTCCATGAACTCCAGCAGACTCTGCTGCTGGCGCTTGTTGAAGTACTGGATCTCGTCCAGATACAGCAGCACCCCGTTGGGGGCCACGATGGTGCCGATGTCCGCCATGATGTCCCGGATATCCTGGGTACTGGCGGTGGTGGCGTTGAGCCGGTACAACGGCCGGCTGGTGCGCCGGGCGATGATGTTGGCCACGGTGGTCTTGCCGACGCCGGAGGGACCGTAGAAAATCATATTGGCCGTGCCGCCGCTCTCCACAAACCGGCGCAGCAGGCCCCCCGGCCCCAGCAGATGCTTCTGCCCCACCACCTCGTCCAGCGTCTGCGGCCGGATGCGGTCGGCCAGAGGCTGCTCCATTTCTGCCACCTCGCTTCTGCTTCTTAATTGCGGCTGCATTTCTCCGCGTCAATGGCCAGCACCACCATCAGCGCCCCCAGGGCGTCCGCCGGGTCGGCCACCTCTATGACATAGGTGTCCGCCCAGTGGAAGATCTCCTTGGTGATGGTGGCGATGTGTCCGGCGGAGGGGCTGGTGATCCGGTAGTCCCACTCCATCCATTCCCCATCCACCTGCCAGTCATTGCAGTCGATGGTGAACTGGGGCTTGAACAGGGTAAACTCCTTGCGGATGCAGCCGATGTACTCCTCCCCCATGTACAGCTCGAACTGGGGAAGAAACGTGAACACCTTCTCCCGCACCGTTCCGATGTGCGCGCCCTGGGCATCCAGGATATGGAGACAGTGGCCCCAGCTGAGCTTGCCCTCCACGGTGTAGACGGTGTTCCCCGCCTCGTCGTAAATATCATAGCTGTCCAGCCAGGAAAAAATCCGCTGTTTGAAGCACAGACGCATGCTGTTTCCTCCTCTCTCCCATCAAGTCGGTATTCTACCACAGATTTTTCCCTTTGCACAGGATTTTTTCCTCGTAATTTGTCGAAAGATATGGTAGGATGGACAGCGAGGTGAGATACATATGAAAGATCCAGCGTCCATCCACTCCATCATCCAGGAGCTCAAGCGCCTGTACCCGGATGCGGAATGCTCTCTGGAATACAACCCGGACAAGGCCTATGAGCTGCTCTTCTCCGTGCGTCTGGCGGCCCAGTGTACCGACGCCCGGGTCAATCTGGTGACGCCGGTGCTGTACCAGCGCTTCCCCACCCTGGAGTCGCTGGCCGCGGCCAGTGAGGAGGAGGTGGGCGAAATCATCCACTCCACCGGCTTCTGGCGCTCCAAGGCCCGGGACATCGTGGCCGCCAGCAAGATGCTCCTGCGCGAGTATGGCGGCAAAGTGCCGGACAACATGGAGGACCTTTTGAAGCTCCCCGGCGTGGGCCGCAAAACCGCCAACCTCATTTTGGGGGACGTCTACGGCAGAGAGGGCTACGTCTGCGACACCCACTGTATCCGCATCACGGGCCTCCTGGGCATCACCGACGGCAGCAAGGACCCGCTGAAGGTGGAGATGCAGCTGAGAGCGTGCATCCCGCCGGAGGAGAGCAACAACTTCTGCCACCGGATGGTACTCCACGGCCGGGCGGTTTGCGTGGCCCGGCGTCCGGACTGCGAACACTGCACCCTGCGCCCCTGGTGCGACCACTGGAGCGGAGGACAGGAGGTGTAAAGGGCTTCGACCGGCCCCGATCCCCGCTTCTCCCTGCGGGGACTGAGGCGCTGCCCGTGCCCCATTCACCAGACGGCAAGCGCCTGTCCCGGCTGCGGCGGGATATCTCCCTGCCCCTGCGGCGAAAGCCGCCCAAGAAAGAGAGCGGGAACGGCGGGCAATTTCCCCGCCGTTCCCTTTTTCCCCGGGATGCTCCGGGTCCAGATTCCTCTCACATTTTTCCCCTCCCCCACATATACTGCAGTATACGGCACGCCATTCTATCGAAAAACGGGGGAAGGCACATGGACAGCAACGATGTCATGAAACAGATTCAGGCCAACAAAGCCGCTCTGCTGCGGCTGGTGAACTCTCCGGATGGGAAGAGACTGGTCCAGATCCTCAACCAGCAGGCGGGCGGCGGAACGCTCCGGCAGGCAGCCGGCGCCGCCGCCAAAGGGGATACCGCCGGCATCGCCCGGATTCTGGAGGATCTGGTGCGCACCCCGGAGGGCGCTCAGGTGGTGGAGCGCATCAACCGCTCGATGGAGGAGTAGACCGCGGAGGGGAGGCTGGGACAGCGTGGGCGACTTTGAGGAAAAACTGAACGCGATCCTGTCCAATCCGGACGCCATGGCCCAGGTGGCAGCCCTGGCCCAGTCCCTCGGCGGAGATTCTCCGGCCGCGGGGGACGCCGGGCAGCCGGCCCAGTCCCCTGCTGACGCCTCCCCTCCGGAGGGGACGGCGCCGGAGGGAGGAACCCTCTCCGCCCTGCTGGGACAGATTGACCCGGCTGTGATGACCCGGCTGCTCCCGCTGCTGGGGGAGCTCAACCGCCCCCAGGACAGCCAGCGCCGGCAGTTCCTCTATGCCCTGCGCCCCTATCTCAAGGAGAGCCGCCGGGACAAGGTGGACCGGGCGCTGCAGATCGCGCGGATGCTCCACCTGGGCAAGCGCTTCCTGGGTACGCTGGGGGATGGCCATGTATAACCGGTACATACAACATGACGACGGGGTCTATCAGCCGGTCCCCGACCAGGAGGAGCGCTCCGCGCCCCCGCCGCCTGTCCAGGAGCCGCGGCCGGCAGCCTCCGGCTTTGTGGATCAGCTCCTGGAGAAGCTGCATTTGGGCGACATCGATAAGGGGGATATCCTGCTGCTTCTCATTCTGCTGTTCCTGTATGACCAGGGGGAGGACGAGGAGCTGCTGATGGCCCTGGGCATCCTGTTCCTGCTGTAAGTCCGCATCCGGAGATAAAAACAGGGGGAGACGGCGCTCTGCCGCCTCCCCCGCTCTTCTTTTTCCGCCCTCAGGCCGGCGCCTCTCCATCCGGCAGGAGAAACACAGCGTCCTCCACCTGGCCCATGGCAAGGGCCGCCGCGGTCATGCGATAGACCAGCTCCCCCTCCCAGTACCGCTCACAGGCGGTGAGCAGGCCCGTTTCCGTACCGATCCAGTAGTGGGTTTCATACCCGTCCCCGCTGTCGGTCACCGCGTGGATGCAGTAGGTTCCCTCATAATCCCCATATCCGGCTTCGGTGATGGCCTCCTGGTCCAGGGCCAGGAGGTCCTCATAGGTGGGAATGCGCAGCTCCGCGTCGGCAGTAAAATCCCCCGCTGTCAAAACGGCGTAATCCGTGCTCTCGTCATACCAGACATAGGCCCGCTCCATCCCCCGCAGCAGATGGCGCACGCTGCCGCCGGCCAGGGTGGTGTCCTGGCGCACAAGCCCGTCCCGGACATAGACGCTGCTGACCTCCGTACCGGAGCCGCCGCTCCAGAATGTCTCCACCAGCACCCGCCGGGAGTAGACGCTGGGGCGCTCCATCACCTCGATGGCCAGCTGCACCGTGTCGGGGCGGATCTCCATCACCCGGAGATTCCCGCCGTCCCCATTCTCCCCGGCTTCACCGTCGGCGGTACCGGTGGAGACGTCCGGCAGCTGGATGTGGCCGGAGTGCCGGGCGGTTCCGCGGACCAGGAGCAGGACAACCACCATGATCAGAATGCCAAACGAGATGGAAAACATGGTCAGCCGCTTTCTATCCATGGGCACCTCCCCCTGCCTCGTCCCCTCTATCCCTGAAAATCCGCCGGGCGCTCCCCCCGGCCGAAGTGCCACAAAATCGCGTCTGCAATGCGGCGGCAGGCGAACCCATCCCCGTAGGGGTTGACGGCGTGGGCCATGGCCGCGTATGCCTCCGCGTTGTGGAGCAGTTCCTCTGTCAGGGAGACAATGGCCTCCCGCTCCACACCGGCCAGCTTCACCGTGCCGGCGGCGACGGCCTCCGGCCGCTCCGTCTCCCGCCGGAGGACCAGCACCGGCTTTCCCAGGGCCGGCGCCTCCTCCTGCAGGCCGCCGGAGTCTGTCAGCACCAGGCGGCACCGGGCCATGAGATTGTGCATCTCATCGGCGGCCAGAGGATCGATCAGGTGAACCCGGGGCGCGCCCCGGAGATACCGGTCCACCGCCTCCCGCACCACAGGGCTCAGGTGGACCGGGTACACCAGCTCGGTATCCTCGTTCCTTTCGGCAATGTCCCGGAGGGCCAGCATGATCTGCTTCATGGGCTCCCCGTAGTTCTCCCGCCGGTGGCAGGTCACCAGGACCACCTTTTTCGTGTCATAGGGCAGCGCATTGAGAATCTCCGTTGTAAAGTGATACCCCTTGCGCACAGTTGTCTTCAAAGCGTCGATCACCGTGTTCCCGGTGACAAAGAGCCCCTCTGTGATCCCCTCCCGCAGAAGGTTCTGCCGGTTGTTCTCCGTGGGGCAGAAGTAGAGATCGGCAATGGCGGACACCAGCTTCCGGTTCATCTCCTCCGGGAAGGGGGAGTATTTGTCATACGTCCGCAGCCCCGCCTCCACATGGCCCACCGGGATCTGGTGGTAAAAGGCGGACAGGGCGCCGGCAAAGGTGGTGGACGTGTCCCCATGGACCAGGATCAGGTCCGGCTTCAAGGCGTCGATGGCCTCGTCCATGCCGGTAAGGCACCGGCTGGTGATGGTGGAGAGGGTCTGCCGGGGGGTCATGATGTTGAGGTCCCAGTCCGGCTTCAAGTGAAAGACCTCCAGCACGCTGTCCAGCATCTCCCGATGCTGGGCCGTGACGCAGCAGAGGGATTCGATCTCCTCCCTGCCGGCCAGCTCTTTTACCAGCGGCGCCATCTTGATGGCCTCCGGCCGGGTGCCGAAGACACTCATCACGCAAAGTTTACTCATGGGCTCCGTCCTCTTTCCCCGTCACGCGCTCCCCGCGCTCCGGCCCGTCTTCTCCGGCGCCGCGCTTGTGCGCCGGTGCGTCCGGCTTGGCCGCGCCGTCCTCCCCATGGGGGTGGTGCTCCAGGTGGTGGGGCCAGATGGCCCGCACCGCCACCACCGCGCAGATCACCAGGGCCAGGATAAACAGAGCCGCCTTGGCCCCGGCGCTGGTGGCCAGCAGCACCGCGCTCAGCCCCAGCACGCCGGAGATGATGTACAGCGTGGAAACCGCCTGCTTCTGGTTGAGCCCCAGGTCGATGAGCTTGTGGTGGATATGGCTGCGGTCGGCCACCATGGGGCTCTGCCCCTTCAGCAGGCGCCGGATAATGGCGCTGGCGGTGTCAAAAATGGGCAGGCCCAGGATCAGGAAGGGCACCAGGAAGGAGATCACCGCGTAGTACTTGAAAAGGCCCTGGATAGACACACAGGCCAGAATGAATCCCAGGAACGTGGAACCCGTGTCCCCCATGAAGATGCGGGCGGGGTTCAGGTTGTAGGGCAGGAACCCCACGCAGGCCCCCACCAGCGCCCCGCACAGCAGAGCGATCTCGTTCTCCCCCAGGATCAGGGCCAGAATCAGCATGGTCAGCGCCCCGATGGTGGAGATCCCGTCGGCCAGGCCGTCCAGCCCGTCGATGAGATTCACGGCATTGGTGATGGCCACGATCCAGATCACCGAGATGGGGATGCTCCACCATCCCAGGACCCAGTACTCGTTTTCGCTGAAAATATTGGGGTTGTTGATGACCTCGATGGCCACCCCGTGGAACACGGCGCACAGCGCCGCCAAGATCTGTACCACGAACTTGAATTTGGCCGGCAGGCTGTGGATATCGTCAGCCATGCCCAAAACGGCGATAATGGTGGCGCCGATGAGGATGCCCTGCATCTGGAGATCGATCTCGGCATAGGCCAGGACGCTGACCAGAAAGCCCAGGAAGATGGCCAGTCCCCCCAGCCGGGGGATGGGATGGTCGTGCATGCGGCGGTTGTCCCGGGGGATGTCCACCGCGCCGATCTTGAAGGCCAGGCGCCGCACCAGGGGCGTGGCCAGGAAACTGACGATGAGGGCCAGCAGCAGGGCCGTCATCACATCTACGATCAATTCATTTGCTATCATGCCGCCCCGCCGCCTTTATCTCGCCACAAATCCGATCTTCTTGTAGACCTTGCGCAGGGTCTTGTTCGCCACATAGGAGGCCTTCTCCGCGCCGGCCTTGTACACGCTCTCCAGATAGGCCTTGTCCTGGAGAATGCGGCCGGCCTCCTCCCGGATGGGCCGCAGGCACTCGATCACCGCCTCGCCCACGGCGCTCTTGAACTGCCCGTAGCCCTGGCCGTCAAACTCCGCCTCGATCTCCGCCATGGTCTTGCCGGTGACGGCGGAATAGATGTTCATGAGATTGGCAACGCCGGGCTTGTTGGCCGGGTCGAAGCGGACGCAGTTGACCGTGTCGCTGTCGGTGATGGCCCGCTTGAACTTGCGCTGGATGTCCTCGGGCTTCTCCATCAGGAACACGCACCCCTCCGGAATGGACTTGCTCATCTTGCTCTCCGGTGTGGTCAGGCCCATGACCCGGGCGCCGGCCTTGGGAATGAAGGGCTCGGGGATCTTGAACACGTCGCCGTAGATATGGTTGAAGCGCTGGGCCACGTCCCGGGTCAGCTCGCAGTGCTGCTTCTGATCCTCCCCCACAGGGACGAAGTCGGGCTGATAGAGCAGGATGTCCGCCGCCATCAGGGAGGGGTAGGTGAAGAGCCCGCCGTTGATATTGTCCTTGTGCTTGGCGGACTTGTCCTTGAACTGGGTCATGCGGGAGAGCTCCCCGAACATGGTATAGCAGTTGAGCACCCAGCCCAGCTCCGCGTGGGCGGGCACATGGGACTGGATGAAGAGGGTGTTCTTCTCCGGGTCCAGGCCGCAGGCGATGTACTGGGCCAGCTGCTCCAGCGTCCTCCGGCGCAGGTCCGCCGGGTTCTGCCGCACGGTGATGGTGTGCATATCCGCCATAAAATAATAGCAATCAAACTGCTCAGCGCGCTCCGCCCAGTTCTTGATCGCCCCCAGATAGTTTCCCAGGTGCAGATCTCCGCTGGGCTGAATGCCGGAGAGCATGACTTTCTTCTCATCCATGTTGTCTTACTCCTTTTGATCTGTCCGTCCCGCCGCCCGGGCGGGTTACATAAGAAATCAGTTTATTCTATCATGGTCCTTGCCAAAGTGCAACCTTCTGTTATAATTATTGCGCAAACCAAGAGAGGGGGGCTGTGCCATGGCCTGGACGGTTTATATCCTCCGCTGCGGCGACGGTACGCTCTATACCGGCATCACCGACGATCTCCCCCGCCGCCTGGCGGCCCACCGGGCCGGGCGGGGCGCCAAGTACACCCGGGGCCGGGGGCCGCTGACACTGGTCTATCGGGAGGAACAGCCCGACCGCGCCGCGGCATCCAGGCGGGAGTGGGCCATCAAGCGGCTGACCCGGGCGGAAAAGGAGGCCCTGGCGGCCTCCTGGGACGGGAACATGCCGGCAGCGAAATAGATGGAGGCAGCGGATGCTCCGCTGCCTCCATCTGTCCTCCTATTCGTATGACGGCAGATTGCTCCCCTCCACCACCACCTCCGTCCCGCCGCTGACAGCAGGCGCAGCGGTAAAGCTGCGGAAGGCGATCATGGAGAACAGCAGCAAAAGCGCCGTCAGCGCCGCCGCGCCGATGAGCACCCCGGCCACGATCCGCCAGATCCGGCGGCTGCGGCGGTTGCGCTCCGCCAGCAGGGCGTTGAGGCGCTCCAGCTGCCGGGCCACCGTGTCCTCATCCGCCTCCGCCGGTTCCACCGGCCCGCCCAGCAGCTCCGACACAGGCACGTCCAGGATCTCCGCCAGGCGAAGCAGGAGCTGGGCATCCGGGACAGAGAGCCCGTTCTCCCATTTGGAGAGGGTCTGCCGGGTGATGTGGAGCTGTCGGGCCAAGTCCTCCTGGGACAGGCCCCGGGCCTTCCGCAGGGTGCGAAGATTTTCTTGCAGCATCATGTTCCTCCTCGGTTTCATTGGATTTGTCTTCAGTTTACCCGCCGTCGCCCCGTTGCGCAAGCAACGCAGGCGGACATTCCCGCATTTCTCCGGTTTTGCTGTGCAAGCGCATGGCAAAATCGGCCCTGCACCGCTTTCAGCGGCACGGCCGCAAGAGCCCAGCGCGGGGGCCGGAGACGGCCCGCATGCGCAAAACTTTACGCGCCGCATGCTTTTCCCCGTGACCGCGGTGCACTTACAGCCCATGAAGTTTCCCGGGAAACCTCCCGCCGCCCTTGCGCTGGCGGAACTTTTGGTATATAATAGCTGGGACTTTGGCCGGCCTTGGCGCCGGCTTACAACGGAGGAACCACCGATGTCTCTGGATATGACATATTTTAACGACATGGAGGCGAAGATCCCCCACGGGAAGGTGCGCACCCGCTTCGCCCCCTCCCCCACCGGCTATATGCACGTGGGCAACCTACGCACCGCCCTGTACACCTGGCTCATCGCCCGGCATGAGAAGGGCACCTTCATCCTGCGCATCGAGGACACCGACCAGGGCCGCCTGGTGGAGGGCGCCACAGACGTGATCTACCGCACCCTGGCCGAGTGCGGCCTTACCCACGACGAGGGGCCGGATGTGGGCGGCCCTGTGGCCCCTTACATTCAGTCGGAGCGCCGGGATACCTACGGCAAATATGCCCGGCTCCTGGTGGAGCGGGGCCACGCCTACTACTGCTTCTGCGAGAAGGCGGAGAGCGAGGAGGACAGCGGCGAGTTTGACCGGGGCGAGGACCCCTGCCGCGCCCTGGACCCCCGGGAGGCCCAGGCCCGGGTGGACGCCGGGGAGCCCTATGTCATCCGCCAGAAGATCCTCCGGGAGGGGACCACTACCTTCCACGACGCCATCTTCGGCGCCATCACCGTGGAGAACAAAACGCTGGACGACCAGGTGCTCATCAAGCGGGACGGTCTGCCCACCTACAACTTCGCCAACGTCATCGACGACCACCTCATGGGCATTACCCACGTGGTCCGGGGCAGCGAATATCTCAGTTCCGCCCCCAAGTACAACCTGCTCTACGAGGGGTTCGGCTGGGAGGTGCCCACCTACGTCCACTGCTCCCCTGTCATGCGGGACCAGCACAACAAGATGTCCAAGCGCCACGGGGACCCCTCCTATGAGGATCTCCGGGCCCAGGGGTATCTGACGGAGGCCATTCTCAACTATGTGGCCCTGCTGGGCTGGAGCCCCAGGGGGGACCAGGCGGAACAGGAGGTGTTCCATCTCAGCGAGCTGGTGGACGCCTTCGACCTCTCCGGCATCTCCAAGTCCCCGGCCATCTTCGATATTGAGAAGCTCACCCACTTCAACGCCCTCTACCTCCGCTCCATGACGCCGGAGAAATTCGCCCAGGTGGCCGAGCTCTATATCCGCCAGAGCGTGCGCAATCCGGCCCTGAACACGGCGGAGATCGCCGCCCTGCTCCAGGCCCGGTGTGAGAAGCTCACCGACATTCCCGAGAAGGTGGACTTTTTCGACGCCCTGCCCGACTACGATGCGGAGCTCTTCACCAACAAGAAGTCCAAAACCAATCCGGAGGTGTCCAAGGCCATGCTGGAGGCGGCCATTCCCACCCTGGAGGGGCTGGATTCCTGGACCACCGACGCCATCCACGACGGCCTCGTCGCCCTGGCGGAGCGGCTGGGTGTGAAAAACGCGACGCTCATGTGGCCGGTGCGCATCGCCGCGGCGGGCAAGGCGGTGACCCCCGGCGGCGCGGTGGAGATCTGCCATATCCTGGGCCGGGAGGAGACGCTGCGCCGGCTGCGCGCGGGATTGGAGAAGCTGAAGTGATGGAGGCGCTGCGGTATCACTGCTTCTGCGTTCAGGAATTCTGGCGCGGCGGATTGAAGCGGTACACAGTCATCATGTCGGTCGTTCTGGTCATCTCCGCGCTGCTGGGGTACTTCATGTGCGCCGCCAATCCGGAGGTCACCAACGCCATGGTGGAGTACTTCTTCTCCGTTATGATGGACTCCGGTGTTGTCAGCGAGACGGGCGCCATTTCGGTGCTGGATCTGCTGCTGAACAACTGGATGGCCATTCTGCTGTGTGTGGTGTACGGATTTCTCCCCTTTCTCTTCCTCCCCGTCATGATCCTGTTCAGCAACTCGTATCTCATCGGGGTCATGGGCGCCTACTACCACATCAACGGGCTTCCCATGTCCGCGTTTCTCGCCGGAATCCTCCCCCATGGCATTTTTGAGCTCTCCGCTCTGGCCATGGCCGCAGCCATGGGGTTTACCATCTGTCTGGCGCTGGTGAAGAAAATTTTTCACGCGCCGGGCACACCCCCCATGAAGGAGCTGGTCAGCGACGTCCTGCGGACACTGCTGCTGGTCGTGCTGCCCCTTCTGGTCTGCGCGGCGGTGGTGGAGGCGTTTCTCACGCCGCTGATTATGGGGCTGTTCCTGTAGAGGGACGCCATCTTCGATTTTTACAAACGCCGAGGAGGTTTTACATGAGTACTTGTATGATTCCCCAGGGGTATCGGCCCCCGCTGGCCGTCTATGACATGCAGTGCGCCATTGAGTTCATCAAGGGCAATTTCCAGGACAACCTCAAGCGGGCGCTGAACCTGCGCCGGGTGTCCGCCCCCCTGTTTGTCCGGGCCGACTCCGGCCTCAACGACGATCTCAACGGCTATGAGCGCCCGGTGTCCTTCGACATCCCGGCAGCCGACGGCTGCACCGGCGTGGTGGTCCACTCCCTGGCCAAGTGGAAGCGCCTGGCCCTCAAGCGCTACGAGTTTTTCCCCGGCAACGGCCTCTATACCGACATGAACGCCATCCGGCGGGACGAGCAGCTGGACAACATCCACTCGGTCTATGTGGACCAGTGGGACTGGGAGAAGGTCATCTGCCCCGAGGACCGCAATGTGGACTACCTCAAGCAGACGGTCCGGTCCATCGTGGGCGCGGTGTGCGACACCTGCGACGCCCTGCGCCGGGCCTTTCCCCAGCTGCATGTGAAGCTGGAGCGGGAGGTCACCTTCATCACCACGCAGGAGCTGGAGGACCTGTATCCCGACCTGACGCCGGGAGAGCGGGAGACGGCGTTCTGCCGGGAACACCACACGGTCTTCCTCATGCAGATCGGCGGGAAGCTGAAATCCGGCAAGCCCCACGACGGCCGCGCCCCGGACTACGACGACTGGACCCTCAACGGCGACATCCTCATGTGGAACGAGGTGCTGGACCGGGCCTTTGAGATCTCCTCCATGGGCATCCGGGTGGACCCGGCGGCCCTGGACCGGCAGCTGACGCTGTCCGGCAAGGACGAGCGGCGCGCCCTCCCCTTCCACAGGATGCTCCTGAACGGCGAGCTGCCCCAGACCATGGGCGGCGGCATCGGCCAGAGCCGCCTGTGCATGCTGATGATCGGCGCGGCCCACATCGGCGAGGTGCAGGTGAGCCTGTGGGATCAGAACACGGTGGACACCTGCCGGCAGGCCGGCGTCCATCTCCTGTAACGACCAAGGGAAAAGAGAGGAAGGATTTGTGATGGATCATCGCGTTTTGACTGGAATCGCCCCGGAGCGGGTGTTCTATTTCTTCGAGGACCTGTGCCGGATTCCCCACGGCTCCGGCAACACCAAAGCGATCAGTGATTACTGCGCCAACTTTGCCAAAGAGCGCGGACTGCGCTGCATTCAGGACAGCAGCAACAATATCATCATTTTCCAGGGCGGTACGCCCGGCTATGAGGATCACCCCACCGTGATCCTCCAGGGCCATATGGACATGGTCTGCGCCAAGGAGCCGGATGTGGATTTCGACTTCACCAAGGACGCCCTGCGCCTGGCGGTGGAGGACGGCTATGTCAACGCCTCCGGCACCACCCTGGGCGGTGACGACTGCATCGCCGTGGCCTATGCCCTGGCGGTGCTGGACGATCCCTCCATCCCCCACCCGCCGCTGGAGGCCGTGTTCACGGTGGACGAGGAGATCGGCCTGCTGGGCGCCGCCGCGCTGGACTGCGCCCCCCTCCAGGGCCGGCTGTTTCTCAACATGGACTCCGAGGCGGAGGGGATTCTCACCGTCGCCTGCGCGGGGGGCCTCCGGAGTGACACGGTGCTTCCGGTAAAGCCGGACCACGGCTGCGGCATCTATTGCTCGATTGCCCTCAGCGGGTTCGCCGGCGGCCACTCCGGCGCCGACATCCATCGGGGCCGCGGCAACACCAATGTGCTGCTGGGTGAGATTTTGCAGCGGCTGACCAGCAAATATCCTTTACAGCTTCAATCCCTGGAGGGCGGCAAGCAGGACAATGCCATCCCCGCCAACAGCCGGGCGGCGTTCCTGCTGCCGGCGGATCTGGCCGCCGATGTCCGGGCGGAAGTGGAGGCCTGGTGGGCCGTCACGCGGGAAGCCTTTGCCCAGTCTGATCCGGACTGCGCCCTCAGCTATCAGGAGGGCGGCGAGGTGTGCGGCAGCGCCTTTTCCGCGGAGGAGAGCCGGAAAATGGCCGAGCTCATCGCCGCCATCCCCAACGGCGTCCAGGCCATGTCCAAGGATATCCCCGGTCTGGTGGAGAGCTCCATGAATCTGGGCATCCTCGCGCTGGAGGGCGACTGCCTGCGCCTGACCGTCTCCCTGCGCAGCAGTGTGAACAGCGAGAAGGAGCGCATGCGGGAGCATCTGGCCGCTGTGGCCCGGCAGTTCGGCGCAGACTTCTCCTGCCGGGGCGAGTATCCCGCCTGGGAATACCGGAAGGACTCCCCCCTGCGGGAGATCATGGTGGATATCTTCACCCAGCAGTATGGGAAGCCGCCGGTGGTGGAGGCCATCCACGCCGGTCTGGAGTGCGGCCTGTTCAGCGGCAAGCTGCCCGGGCTGGACTGTGTCTCCTTCGGGCCGGATATCCTGGACATCCATACCCCCCGGGAGCGGCTGCCCATCGATTCGGTGCAGCGGTCCTGGGCATATCTGCTGGCGGTCCTGAAGGCGCTGTAAGCGCGGGGACATGTCCCCTGACCCAATCGGCAAAGGGGGGGGGCGCGGGAAATTTCCCGCGCCCCCCCTTTTCTTATGGGCGATTTACTTGCCGCACGCCTGTTCCCGGAGTTTCTCCAGCTTGGAACGGGTCTTGTCGAAAGCCAGCGGAAGCTGACCGGCCGCGACGTTCATGCGCCGCAGCTCCTCCGTCACGTGGGTGGCAGCCGTCTGGAACGCAGTGATCAGACGCTGATACTGCTCGTAAAGCGCCTGGAGCTCCTCGGCGCTCTCCTGGCGAATCCCGCGGATCTTCCGCTCCGTGTCCGCCAGCAGCGCCTCCGACTGGGCCTTGGCCTCGGCCTGGACCGCGTCCGCCCGACGGCGGGCCTCCAGCTCGATGTCAGCGATGTGTTCCTTCACGTCGCTGTACGCCTCCGCCTCCTGCCGCAGTCCCTCCAGCTTCTTGGCCCTGGCTTCGCTGGCCTCCAGCCCTCTGCGGAACTGCTCCTTGGCTGCTCTTTCCTCGGACAGCTCCTGGGCCGTGTTCTCATAGTCCCGGCGCAGCGCCTCCAGCTCCCGCTCCAGCTCCGCCTTGGCCGCCAGCTGGGATCGCAGCGTCTCGTTCTCCTGCTCCAGCCGCTCCACCCGCTCGCCGTGTTCCCGGGCCAGACGGCTGATATAATCCGTCACATCCTGGCGGTTAAAACCGCCAAAGACTGCTTTTCGGAAGGTATTTTCCATATCTATCCCACACTTTCCACCGCATTGTCTCAAGATTGTGCTTAGTATACCACACCCTCCCCTGTTTTGCAAGCCGCGCCGGCCAGGACCTTGCGCCGCAGGGAGGGATATGATAAAATAATGGATAAAACCGCCGCTTTTTGAGAGGATGACTTCCATGAAAAAGACCTATGTCACAACTATGCCTGACCATGTGGGGGCCTTTTTGAAAGCCAGCCGCTGCATCGCCGGCCTGGGCGTCAACATCACCCGGGTCAGCTACAACAAGGCGGTGGACACGCACACACTGTTCATTGAGGCGGAGGGCACGCCGGAACAGCTGGATCAGGCCACCGAGCGGCTGCGGGAAATCGGCTATCTCCAGAGCAGCCGTGCCGCCGGTACGGTGATGCTGCTGGAATTCACGCTCCGGGACGTGCCCGGCGCGGTGACCGCTGTGCTGGAGCTCATCCAGCAGTTCCAGTTCAACATCTCTTACATCAGCTCCCAGGAGGAGGGGGGCTCCGGCTGCCAGCATTTCAAAATGGGCCTGCTGGTGGAGGACCCGGCCCAGATCGGCGCCTTTCTTCAGGAGGCGTCCCAGCTGTGCCCGGTGCGGGTGCTCAACTACGACAAGATTCAGCACACCTACGACAACAGCATCTTCTACATCTCCTTTGCCAATGAGCTGGCCGGCCGGATGGCTCTCAGCGAGGAGGCCCGGGGAGAGCTGGTGATCCAGTCCAACCTGGTGATGCAGCTGCTGGACGAGCACGGCGGCTCCCCCTACAAGACCTTCGAGTTCATCGGCAAGTTCGGCGAGGCGTTGGCCCGGTACCGGGGGGATGTGTTCGCCCCCCGCATCACCCGGCACACTGTGGATGAGGATACCACCATTCTTCTTCTGGAGCCCCCCTGCGGCAGCAACACCACCATCCTGCGCAGCGGCGGGAAATATCTGTTCGTGGACACCGGGTACGCCTGCTACCGTCAGGAGATGCTGGACTACTTCCGCGCCCTTCTCCCGGATTTTGATACCTGCGCCAGGGCGGCCCTGGTCACCCACGCCGACGTGGACCACTGCGGTCTGCTGGATCTGTTCCAAACGGTCTATCTCAGCCAGAAGAGCCGGGACTCCCTGGTCCTGGAACGGGCTGCCGGGGGCGGCTTCCGGGAGGAGAATCCGCTCCACGCCCCCTATGCCCGCATCTGCAAAACCCTGACCTCCTACGCGCCGCCGGACCCGGAGACGCTGCGGGTCATCGCCGGTACGTCCAAGCCGCTGGAAAACCCCCTGGAGCGGACAGGAACCTTCTCCTTCGGCAGCCTCTCCTTTGAGGTCTATGAGGGGGCCGGCGGCCATCTGCCCGGCGAGATCGTGCTGGTGGAGCGGCAGCGCCGCCTGGTATTTACCGGGGATATCTACGTCAACATCAAGGAGCTTACCCGGGAACAGAGCGTCTACAACCGATACGCCCCTTATCTGATGACCTCTGTGGACACGGACCCGGCCCTGGCCGCCCGGGAGCGGGAGGCCTTGTGGCAGATCCTGGGGCCGGGAGCGTGGAATATTTTCGGGGGCCACGGCCTGAACAAGGAGCTGACGATCCAATAGCCCGTATACCGGCTGCTTCGCATCCGGACAAGGGGGAGGGGGCGCGGTCGAATGACCGTGCCCCCTCCCCTTTCTGCGCGGTGTCACCGGAACGCCGCCGCCAGGATGCCCCGAATCCCCTCCCACATGTGGGGAAACTCCCGGCGGATCACCGCCCAGACCTCCTGGAGGGAGACGCCCGCGTCCTTGGCAAAGGCATAGGTTCCCACAGCCGAGTCCCCTACCGCCACATGACCGACGGCCCCGCCGCCGATGGCCAGTCCGCCGGAGACAGCGCCGCCGCCCAGAGAGAACCACTGGCTGACGGCCAGTCCCCCCAGGGCAAAGCCGCCCACCGCCATTCCGCCCAGGGAGAATAGTCCCACACTGGCCCCGCCCAGGGCCAGCAGCAGGCCCACGCTGACGCCGCCCAGCGAGATGATCCCCAGGGCGCATCCGCCGATGGACACAAGCCCCACAGCGGCGTTGCCAATGGCGATGATGCCCGTGGCCCGGGCAAGCCCGCGGCGGGCGATCCGGACATGGACCAGGGGCAGGCCGAGGATCTTCCTGGGGCTGATATATTCGTAGACAGGCGCACAGCGGGAACAGGCGCAGCATCCCCCAGGGCGGGCGGCGTCCTCCGCCGGGCAAAAGAGACGCGCTCCTCTCTGACGGCCTAACGCGCTGTCGGAGGCTTCCGCTGTCCCCACCAGCTCATCCAGACGGATATCAAAGAGCCTGGCCAGCTCCACCAGCTTCTCCAGTTCCGGCGTGGTCTGGCCCAGCTCCCATTTGCTGACGGTCTGCCGGGTGACGCCCAGCTTCTCCCCCAGCTCCTCCTGGGACCAGTTCCGGCTCCGGCGCAGGGCCATAAGATTTTCCGCGAAATTCATACGGGCTTCAACCTCTCTTTCCGGGAAACAGCTTAGCAGAAATCAGCGCTTTCGTCTACCAAATTCCGCTGGAAAGCTGTCAACCAAAGTTAACATGGCCGTATTTCCCGGGAAAGCGGAGCGGCAGACATGAAAATGCCCGCCCGGCGGCGCCGGGCTGGCATGGTTCACCAGAATCTATTCTGACAAGGAGAAATAATTTACAGAGCCTTGCCGTCGCAGCCCAGCACATTGATGAGCTTGTGCTTGACCATCTCCTTGATGGCGGCGCGGGCGGGCTTCAGGTACTCCCGGGGATCGAACTTGTCGGGATGCTCGGCCATGAACTTGCGGATGGTGCCGGTCATGGCCAGACGCAGGTCGGAGTCAATGTTGATCTTGCACACGGCGCTGCGGGCGGCCTGACGCAGCTGCTCCTCGGGGATACCCACGGCGTCGGGCATCTTGCCGCCGAACTCGTTGACCATGCGCACAAACTCCTGGGGCACGGAGGAGGAGCCGTGGAGCACGATGGGGAAGCCGGGCAGACGCTTGACGATCTCGTCCAGGATGTCGAAGCGCAGCGGCGGGGGAACCAGCTCGCCCTTCTCATTGCGGGTGCACTGGGCGGCGGTGAACTTATAGGCGCCGTGGCTGGTGCCGATGGCGATGGCCAGGGAGTCGCAGCCGGTCTTCTCCACGAACTCCTGGACCT
>CALXDE010000045.1 GCA_944386965.1 uncultured Oscillospiraceae bacterium | reverse complement strand
GCGGGACGTGGTGCCGGTGCTGGAGGACCCCTCCGCCGGGAGCCTGCCGGGCCTCCGCGCCGACGCGGTGGTGGACGCCATTCTGGCCAAGGTGAATCTGGGCACCCGGCTGGACATGGCGCCGGTGGTGGTGGGGGTGGGCCCCGGCTTCACCGCCGGGACGGACTGCCACGCGGTGGTGGAGACGATGCGGGGCCACACCCTGGGCCGGGTGTACTACTCCGGCAGCGCCCTGCCCAACACCGCCGTACCCGGCCTCATCGGCGGCTTTGCCGGGGAGCGGGTGCTGCGCTCTCCGGCGGACGGGGCATTCCGCCAGATTCTGGAGATCGGCGCTCCGGTGAAGACCGGGGACATCGCCGGCACCGTGGGGGGCGTCCCCATGCTCTGCCAGATCAGCGGCGTTCTCCGGGGGATTCTCCCCGACGGCACCCCGGTCCACACCGGCATGAAGGCCGGAGACGTGGACCCCCGGTGCGAGATCAGCCACTGCTACACCGTCAGCGACAAGGCCCTGGCTGTGGGAGGCGGCGTGCTGGAGGTCATCCTCCACCTGAGCGGCGTCCTGATGAAGGGAAGGTGAGGCCATGCCGGGCATTCTGATCGAGCGGGGCGGCTATCTGCGGGAGATCCTCCATCTGCTGGGGGCGCCGGAGTGGGAGTGCCAGTGGCTCATCACCGGCCTGGAGTGTTACGACACCTGCGGCTGGGAGGGCTGTGAGAAGTGGGGGCAGGAGACGCTGCTCCTCTCCAACGGGGCCTTCCTCCGGGACGTGGAGGCGCGGGACATGCAGTTTGTGTGGGGCATCTTCTCCGCCATCCCGGCCAGATACACCCGGGAGGAGATTTTTGCCCACCCGCTGCCGGCGTTTACACTGGACGAGGGCGGGGAGAGCTGTTATCTGGCGGATTCGCTCCTGCCCCAGCATCCCCTGTCCTTTCTGGAGATCGCGTGCGAGGACAGCACCAGTGTCACCGTCATCTCCCGGGAGGCAGACCGGATCCGCCCTCTGTACCGCCTGCCGGAGCGGACAGAGGACGCGGAGGTAGCCAACCGACGCTGGCATGAGCTGGCGCGGGTGGGCGCGGAGCAGCTTGCCGAACTGGGCGCGGAGCGGTGGAAGCTCCACCGCTGTCCGGGGGTGCCCCAGGCCATTCAAAACGACCGCCTGGCGGCGGTGTGGCGGGCGCTGTACTGGCGTCGGCCGGACAGGCCCATCCGGGCGGAGGAGATCCGGCAGGAATTGGAGCAGATGCTCCGTCGGGAAAGGAAGGATACCAATGTCTGAAACCGATGTGAAATTGACCAAGCTGGCCCACTGCGCCGGGTGTGGGGCCAAGGTGGGGGCCGGCACTCTGGCGGCGCTGCTGGAGGGGATCAGGACCCGCCGGGACCCCAACCTCCTGGTGGGGTTCGACAAGAGCGACGACGCCAGCGTCTACCAGGTCACCGGCGATCTGGCCCTGGTGCAGACGGTGGACTTCTTCCCGCCCATCGCCGACGACCCCTATCTCTTCGGCCAGATCGCCGCCGCCAACGCCCTGAGCGACGTGTACGCCATGGGCGGCGAGCCCAAGCTGGCCCTGAACCTGATGTGTGTGCCGGAGGATCAGCCCCGGGAAACGGTCCACGCCATCCTCCGGGGCGGCTATGACAAGGTGTACGAGGCCGGGTGCCTCATCACCGGCGGCCACAGCATCTTCGATCCCGAACCCAAGTACGGCCTCGCTGTTACAGGCTTTGTCCACCCGGACCATGTCCTCACCAACAGCGGCGCCCGGCCCGGGGATGTGCTGCTGCTGACCAAGCCCCTGGGCATCGGCGTCCTCACCACGGCCAATAAGGCGGAGCTGGCCCCGGCAGAGGCCATGGAGCGGGCCTATGCCCTGATGACCACCCTGAACAAGGCCGCCCGAGACGCGATGGTCCAGTACCGGGTCCACGCCTGCACGGACGTGACGGGCTTTGGCCTGATGGGCCACCTGCTGGAGATGGCCCAGGGCAGCGATGTGGAGGCCCATGTCGACACAGCGGCTGTCGACCTGATTCCCGAGGCGGTGGAACTGGCGGGCACGGGCATCCTGCCGGAGGGGATGTACCGCAACCGGACCTTTGCTGAGCCCTGGGTGGACGCGGGGAACACCCCCCTCCCTATCCAGGACCTGCTCTTCGACCCCCAGACCTCCGGGGGACTGCTCATAGCCGTGGACGCCGCCGACGCCGACGCGCTGTACGCCGCGCTGCGGGAGGCTGTTCCCTCCGCCCAGCGCATTGGCCAGATGGAGGCGTACCAGGGCGGGAAGCGGATTTTCCTGACATAAGAGACATCCCGGGGAAAACGGGGGAGCCTTCGCAGCGGGCGGAGGTTCCCCCGTTTCTCAGCATATTGTGGGAAAATTCCGCTGAAAATCCGAAATGCCGCAATATCTTGCGGTAATTCGAAAAATACTTTGGCGCTTCGACAAAACCTGACAATCTATTCCGGGGCGGGTGTATATAATGGCTGGCATAGATCAGGGCGCAAAAAAATCCGCCGCCCCACAGGGCGGCGGATTCGGGAAAGGATCTTACTTGTGGTCCACGCTGTACATGTGCTCGATGAGCTCCAGCACCTTGTTGGAATAGCCGATCTCGTTGTCGTACCAGGACACGACCTTCACGAAAGTATCGGTCAGGGCGATGCCGGCCTTGGCATCGAAGATGGAGGTGCGGGTGTCGCCCAGGAAGTCGCTGGACACCACATCCTCGTCGGTGTAGCCCAGGATGCCCTTCAGCTCACCCTCGCTGGCCTTCTTCATGGCCGCGCAGATCTCCTCGTACTTGGCGGGCTTGGCCAGGTTGACGGTCAGGTCCACCACGGACACGTCCAGAGTGGGGACGCGCATGGACATACCGGTCAGCTTGCCGTTGAGCTCGGGAATGACCTTACCCACGGCCTTGGCGGCGCCGGTGGAGGAGGGGATGATGTTGCCGGAAGCGGCACGGCCGCCGCGCCAGTCCTTCACGGACACGCCGTCCACAGTCTTCTGGGTGGCGGTGGTGGAGTGGACGGTGGTCATCAGGCCGTCAGTGATGCCCCAGTTGTCATGCAGCACCTTGGCGATGGGGGCCAGGCAGTTGGTGGTGCAGGAGGCGTTGGACACAAAGTTCATGTCCGTGGTGTACTTGTCCAGGTTGACGCCGCACACGAACATGGGGGTGTCGTCCTTGGAGGGGGCGGACATGATGACCTTCTTGGCGCCCGCGTCCAGGTGGCCCTGGGCCTTCTCCTTGGTCAGGAACAGGCCGGTGGACTCCACCACATACTCAGCGCCCAGCTTGCCCCAGGGCAGATCGGCGGGGTTGCGCTCGGCGGAGATGGGGATCTCCCGACCGTTGACAACAATGGCGTTCTCCTTGCTCTCAACGGTGCCGGAGAACTGACCGTGCATGGTATCATACTTCAGCATATAGGCCAGATAGTCGGCGGGGCACAGATCATTGATGCCGACGATCTCAATGTCAGGATGATTGACGCTGGCACGGAAGACCATGCGGCCGATGCGGCCAAAGCCGTTGATACCAACTTTGATGCTCATAGTAAAGACTCCTCTCAAATATCCAAAATGGAATTTCAACGTGTATTATACACCGCTTTTTTGAAATTGAAAAGTCACTTGTGTGATTTTTTTCACACTTCTGCAATTTTCTTGTATTTTCGACAAATTTTTGTTATAATCTACCTGTTCTTTTATTGAGTAATTGCGGCTGGGGCCGGGCGGGTGAATTTACCACTGGAAATTCCGGCGCCGCGGCGCAAACTAACCCGGGAGGTGGAGAATGTCTACGCCGTTTGACAACGAAAAAGAGGAGCTGCTCTACCGGGTGTTCCCCAATATTGCCAGTCAGCTGCGGGGGGCTCTGGGCAACATTCACAGCGCCCTGGGCCGCATCGCCCCGCTGGAGGAGCGGGAGCAGAATCCCCAGCTGGACACCAACGCCGCTTTGCTCTATCAGAGCTATTACCGGATTCTGCGGGTGGTGAACAATCTGACCGACGCTGCCGGCCTGCTGGACGACGGTCCCCTGGAGCTGGAGAATGACGACATTGTGGGCTTCTGCCGGGACCTCTGCCGCCGCTGCGAGGATCTGGCCGCCCTGCGCCGGCACACGCTGGTCTTCAAAAGCGACAAAAGCGGACACATCGTGGCCTTCAACGCCGCCTATCTGGAGCGGCTGCTGCTCAATCTGCTGTCCAACGCCTTCAAGTTCACCCCCGAGGGCGGCACAGTCACCGTCTCCGTCAAGGTCACCTCCGGCGCGGTGGAGCTGACCGTGTTGGACACGGGAGCAGGCATCCCCCAGGCGCTGCTGCCCACCCTGTTTGACCGCTACCTTCACACGGACCGGCTGGACCCCGCGCCTCACGGGCTGGGGCTGGGACTGCCTATCTGCCGTCGGATCGCCGCCGGCCACGGCGGAAGCATCATGGTCACCTCCACCGAGGGGGTCGGGACCCGGGTGGTAGTTTCCCTGCCCAACCGCCAGATGGACACCGTTCGGGTGAAGGATCTGGGCTTTGATTATGCCGGCGGCTTTAACCACACGCTGCTGGAGCTGTCGGACGCGCTGCCCTATACCGCCTTTACTCACCAGAATCTGGACTAAAAAAGCCGCGGCGTGCCGCGGCTTTTGATTGGGACGGCAGGCTCAGCGGTCGCTGGGGGCCCAATCGTCCAAATAGATCATATCATCTACATCGCCGTAGGGTTCTCTGGTTTCCATGCTGTCTGACCTCCTCTGGTGCAAATGCGCTACCCGATATCATATGCTCCAGCGGCGCAAAAGTTGCACGAAAGAGGTCGATGGAAACGCCAGATTCATCAAATAATATTTTTTCTCGTTTCTTTCATCAGAGGGGTTGACACCGCGGTGAAAATATGATATTCTAAATATCGCCGATATCTGCCGGTGTGGTGGAATTGGTAGACACAAGGGACTTAAAATCCCTCGGTAGCGATACCGTACCGGTTCGAGCCCGGTCACCGGCACCATCGGATTTTAAGTTCAAAGCAATATATCGCGGCGTAGAGCAGTTGGTAGCTTGTCGGGCTCATAACCCGGAGGTCGCAGGTTCGAGTCCTGCCGCCGCAACCATAAAAGACCGCCCTTTCCGAAAGGATTGGGCGGTTTTTATAACTTTTTTGAGATGTTTGTTTTTAGGTGGATGCGGATAATTCAACTTTAGTTCAACTCGCCTCTAAAATTCAAGCCTTTTTCAGGAAAACGTCGGCTAGTATGTCGGCGTTCTTTTTGTCTGCGGCCTCCATGACATGGGCGTAAATATTGGCCGTGGTGCTCACTTGGGCATGTCCCAGGCGTTTGGAAATAGATACGCTGTCCA
>CALXDE010000044.1 GCA_944386965.1 uncultured Oscillospiraceae bacterium | reverse complement strand
GGGATAGAACTGCTCCACCACCTCGTGGCCGTTGGCCTTGAGCTGTGCCAGGGCGCCGGCGTCCATCCCGTCTGTCACTAAAATGCGCATGCTGTTCTCCTCCTCAGCTGTTTTCCGCCTCAAACTGTTTCAGGCACGCCACCAGGGCCTCCACACCCTCCCGGGGCATGGCGTTGTAGATGCTGGCCCGCAGTCCTCCGGTGCTCCGGTGACCCTTGAGATTCTCGAACCCGGCGGCCTTGGTATAGGCCACGGCCTTGGCGTCCAGCTCCGCCGTGCCGGTGACAAAGGGCACGTTCATCAGGGAACGGAACGCCTTCTCCACGCTGCCCTTGAAGAGCTTGGAGCTGTCCAGGAAGTCGTAGAGGATTTTGGCCTTCTCCACGTTGCGCCGGTGCATCTCCTCCAGGCCCCCGATCCCCTTGAGGTACTGGAACACCTTGCCGCAGCAATAGATGGCCCAGCAGTTGGGGGTGTTGTACATGGAGTCATTGTCGGCGTGGGTCTTGTAGGACATATAGATGGGCACATGAGGGTCCAGATCCTCCCGGATCAGGTCCTCCCGGATGATGACCACCACCATGCCGGCCGGTCCCACGTTTTTCTGGACGCCGGCGTAAATCAGCCCGTAGTCTGAGACGTTGCAGGGCTGGGAGAGGAACATGCTGCTCTGGTCGCTGACCAGGACATGGCCCTTGGCATTGGGCAGGGTCTGCCAGGTGGTGCCGTGGATGGTTTCATTTTCGCAGATATAGAGGTAGTCGGCATTCTCGGGAATGTCCAGATCGCTGCAGTCGGGAATGTAGCTGTAATTTCTGTCCTTGCTGCTGGCCACCACGTGGACCTCACCGTACTTTTTGGCCTCGGCAATGGCCTTTTTGCTCCAGGCGCCAGTTTCCACATAGCAGGCCACGCCGTTTTTCATCAGATTCATGGGTACCATGGCGAACTGCAGCGTGGCGCCGCCCTGGATAAAGAGAACCTTGTAGTTGTCGGGAATCCCCATCAGGTCCCGCAGATCCTGTTCGGCCTCGCCCGCGATCTGCTCAAACACCTTGGACCGGTGGCTCATCTCCATGACGCACATGCCGGACCCTCGGTAATTCATCATCTCGTCCCGGATCTCCTCCAGAACGCTTTCGGGCATCATGGCCGGACCGGCCGAAAAATTGTAGATACGATCGTATTTCATGGGTGACCCTCCTCGCACCATAGTCGGTCAAATAAACGGCATACGTCCTCCGCTTTCAGTATAGCATATTTCAACAAATAATCAACAGGAAAAAGACAATGTTTTTGTATGCCTCAAAATTTTTCAGATTTAGTCTCCGGTACAAAAACACTCCGGGATTTGCATTTTTCGCGGAAGTGCGCTATACTAAACGGGAGTACAGAGAAAGGAACAAAAACATGAGAGCAGACGGCAAACGGACAAAAGGGCTCAGCGCCATCGAGCGGGCGACGCCCTATATCATGTCAAAGCGAGTCGATGCGCAGAACTATGTCACAGAGTACGTGGACGAGGAGGTTATCAAGGATTACATCCGCTCGGTGCGTCGGGAGCGGGGCGTCCGCATGACGAGAATGGCGGTGGTCATCGCGGCCTACTATCTGGCGGCGCTGCAGCACCCCTATATCAACCGCTTTGTGATGAACGGGCACGTCTATGACCGCAACCACTTCTGTGTGAGCTTCGTGATGCTCAAGAGCGCCCCCGACGGCAAGGGGATTCAAACCACGGTGAAGGTCTACTTTGAACCCACGGACGACGTTTTTACCATCAATGAGAAGATCAACCGGGCAATCGAGGAGAACAGCAGACCGACCACCAAGAACAATACCGACAAATTCGCGGCCTTCATGTTCGCGGTGCCCCTCCTGCCCAATATTGTGGTGGGTCTGGCGAAGCTGCTGGACAAGCTGGGCCTGCTGCCCCGGTTCATCATCGACCTGAGCCCCTTCCACACCAGCATGTTCATCACGAACCTGGCCTCCATCAACACCACCCACATCTACCACCACGTCTATGAGTTCGGCACCACCAGCGTTTTTCTCAGCGTGGGAAAGTCCATCCCCAACTATCTCACCGGAGAGCTGGACAAGAAACTGATGCCCATCAGCGTGGTGATGGATGAGCGCATCTGTACGGGCCACGACTACGCCCTGTTCAACAAGACGCTCCAGCGCTATCTCCGCAACCCGCAGGCTATGGAGCGGGCGGAGGCTGAGGCGGCCGCGCGGTAGCGCGGCGGGCGGCACAGCAAACAGGCGGCGCCCCGGACCGAAGGTCCGGGGCGCCGCTCTGTTCCGGCGGATTATTGACCGTACAGCTGCCGGGCAATGGCCTGATTGATGCTCTCCTTCTCCAGCAGGGCGTGGACGGCGCTGGCGTCCCGCCGCTGCCGGGCGGCCTGGTCAATGAGGGCGCACAGCCGCTCCCCATCCAGCGCCTCCAGCTCCAGATACAGGTCCTGCCCGATGTATTTGAGGAAGGCGCTGACCTTGGGGTCGTAGACGATGCCCACCATGGGAACACCCTGGCCGGCGGCGAAGATCAGAGCGTGGAGGCGCATGGACACCACCAGGCGCATCCGGGCGAGCACGCCGATGATGGCGGCCGGGTCCTCAGGCTTGGAGATCAGATGGCAGGGGACGGTCAGCCCCTGGGCGGCCCGCTGGAGAACAGCGGGGTCCTGGAATTTCTCCACTGCCAGGAACACCGGTGTCAGCCCCAGCTTCTCATAGGCGTGGGCGGCGGCAGTCCGGATGGCGGGCAGCTTCTCCTCGAAGCCCGGCCAGCTGCGCAGGGCAAAGCAGATATATTCTCCGTGAGGCGGCACGCCGTGGGAGAGGAAGGTGCTGTCCACCAGCACATCGTCCGCCGGGGGCAGGGTCAGAGCCGGATCGGCGGAGAGCCGGATGTCCGGCGCGTTCACCCCCATGGACCGCAGCTCCGCCAGGGAATCCGGTTCCCGCAGGGTGATGGCGTCCACGAAGCGGTTCATGGTTTTTGCGGCCAGTTTCCGGTGCTGCTCCCGGATCACCGGACCGATGCCGCAGCCGTACATCATCACTTGGTTGTGGCGGCGCTTGGCCTGGCGGATATTGTAGAGATAGTACCACAGGCTGCGGCGGCTGGTGACATCCTGGATCAGGCTGCCGCCGCCGCTGATGTAGAGCCGGGTGTGGCGCATGCGCCGGCTCCACTGGAGGATGTGGAAGGTGTGGATGGCGTCCACCCGGTAGGTGAGCTTGGTGCGCATGGGCCGGCGGGAGAGGACGGTGATGGGCATGTAGGGGTCGATCTCCCGCATCTCCCGGATGATGGCGTGGAGGATGGCGTCA
>CALXDE010000043.1 GCA_944386965.1 uncultured Oscillospiraceae bacterium | reverse complement strand
GCCCCGTAGAGCACCGCCATCTTCAGTTTTTCCATATCCCCCGCCGGGGCGAGGAGTTCCGGTTTCTTCATATCTTATCTTATCCCAGGCTGCTGATGACCTGCTGGTGCTCGGCGTAGGTGGAGCTGAAGATGTGGAGGCCGTCGCTGCCCAGCACATAGTAATAATAATTGGTATCCGCGGGCTGCACCGCCGCCCGGATAGAGGCAAAGCCGGGGTTGGCAATGGGCGTGGGCGGGAGGCCCGGGTGGGTGTAGAGGTTATAGGGGCTGTCGATGGCCATGTCCTCCTCCGTCAGCTCCGTGTGGCCGGTGGCATAGACCAGGGCCGCGTCGATCTGCAGCAGTCCCCCCGTCTCATAGGAGGGGTTGCTGAGCCGGTTGTAGATGACCGAGGCGATCTTCTCCCGGTCGGTGCCGTCCGTCTCCTTTTCAATGAGGGAGGCCACGGTGACGATCTCCTGCATGCTCCGGCCGGATTCCTCCACCAGGGCCATCACATCGTCGCTCATCTGGCGGTTGAACTCGGAGAGCAGCCGGTTCAAGGCGTGGGCCGGGTCTTCCCCCACATAAAAGTCGTAGGTGTTGGGGAAGAGATACCCCTCCAGCCGGGAGACGCTCCCCTCCAGGCTCTCATCCAGATAGGGGAAATCAAAGTCGGCGCTCTCGGCGGCCTCGGTCAGCGCCTCCTCGGTGTTGACCCCGTTCTCCGCCAGAAGGCTGATGGTCTGCTGGACGGTATAGCCCTCGGGAATGGAGACGCGCACCGTCTCCGCCGAGAGGTTCCCGCCGCTGCCGCCGGTCATGCTGACAATCAGGCCCCGGTAGTCCATGTCCGTGTTGAGGGTATAAGTCCCCTCGCCGATCTTCTCGTCGGCGTTGGACACCCAGGCAAAGAGGTTGAAGAACCAGCGGTACTCGATGAGGCCGCCCTCCTTGAGCTTCTTGGACACGGAGCCCACCGTATCGTCCTGGGTCACCTGGATGGTGACCTCCTTATATTCCTTGTTCAGCGCGCACAGGTCGTTGGCCAGCAGCCAGCCGATGCCGGCCAGTAGCGTGGAGGCGACCACCACGCAGATCAGATATACCAGCGCCCGCAGCAGCGGATTGCGGCGGCGCCTTTTCCGGGGGCGCTGCCCGCCGGAATCCGACGGCCGCGCCTGGCGGCGCACCTGTTCCCGGTCCCAGCCGGTGGTTTGATAACGGTCTTCACTCATAAGGCGGTGATTCCTCCTTCATCCCGGGATCTCCGAAAAAATTTTTACCCATCCCGCCGGGCCAAGCTTCCCCCGGCGCCGGCGGCACATAGAATAGCACAGTGAACGACAAGTGAGGTGACAAACATGTGGAACAATAACAACTGCCTGTGGATCATCCTGATCATTCTGCTGATCGGCTGCTGGGGCAACGGAACCTGCGGCAGCTCCTGCGGCTGCGCCGGCGGCAGCGGCTGCTCCTGCGGCAATCCCTGCGATTGCTGCTGCTGAGGCTACATAGGGCATGCGGAGGGGCGCGCTGGCGCCCCTCGCCCTATGTCCGCAGCAGCGGCTCCACCAGAGTCCACACCTCCCGGTGGATATCCTCCGGCGGCCGGACGGCCCCGTCCCGGCCGCAATCGACCCGCCTCCACCCGTCGAAATCCGCCACACGCAGGGCGTTCTCCCGGCAGCGGCGGAGATACTGCTCGTCCGCCTCGTGGATGTCGGCCTTCGCGCCGGTGCTCTGCTCCCTTTGACGGCGCAGCGCCGCGGAAAGTTCCGCCGGCAGGTCCAAATAGAGGACAAGATCGGGCCTGGGCAGGCCCATCAGATCGTATTCAAAGTGAAAGAGCCACCGGAGATAGTCCCCGCACGCCCCGTCCGGCAGCTTTCCCGCCTGGTGTACGGCGTTGGAGGTGGTATACCGGTCCGTGACCACAAGGCCCCCCTCCTCGTACCACTTGCCCCAGTCCTGTACATACGACGCGTACCGGTCCACGGCGTAAAACGTGGAGGCGGCATAGGGGTTCACAGCGCTGGGGTCTGTTCCAAAGGCCCCGCCCAGGTACATCCGCACCAGCATGGAGGAGTCCTGGTCGTACCGGGGAAAGGTCAGCTGCCGCACGGCATGCCCCCGCCGCTCCAGCGCCTCCACCAGAAGCCGGGTCTGGGTGGCCTTGCCGGAGCCGTCGGTCCCCTCGAACACGATGAGCTTTCCCCTCACTTCCTCTTCCCCCTCTCCGCGGCCGCGTGGACGAGGAACAGCGGCAGCTTCACCATCCGGCCGATGCGCCGCGGCTCCCGGCACAGCCGGTAGAGCCACTCCAGCCCCAGCTTCTGAAAGAGGACAGGCGCCCGCCGGACGTTTCCGGAGAACACATCCAGGCAGCCTCCCAGCCCCACCAGCAGCCCCGCGCCGGTGGCCGGGCCGTTTTTTACCATCCAAAGCTCCTGCTTGGGCGCCCCCAGGCACACAAACACCGCCTGGGCGCCGCTGGCCCGGATCTCCTCCACCACAGGGCCGTCCTCCTGGAAATACCCGTCATGGGTGCCGGCGATCTGGAGTCCCGGATACCGGCGGGCGAGATTTTCCGCCGCCTGCTGGGCGTAGCCGGGCCTGGCCCCCAGGAGAAAGAGCTTCTCCCCGCTCTCCGCCATGCGCTCCATCAGGGCCTGGGCAAAGGAAATACCCGTCACCCGGCCGGGCAGAGGCGTACCCAGAATCCTGGCACCATAGATCACGCCGATGCCGTCGGCAAGCACCAGGTCCGCGCCGTTGACCGCGGCCATGACCGCCGGGTCCTGCCGGCAGGCCTCCACGATCTCCGGGTTGGGGGTCACCACATAGTGGGCGCCGCCCTCCCGCAGCAGGCGCATTCCCGCCTCCGCCGCCTCCGCCAAGGTGACGCTGTCAAAGCCGACGCCCAGTACATCCACCCGCATGCCCGTTTTCCTCCTGAATCCGCAAATATCAACCAATTGGAATAGTTTACCACAGCGGCGCGGATTTGTCCACTCCTACTCCGAGCGCCGGGCGAGAAAGCTGTCCCAGATCTTCCGGCAGCTGTGGCGCATTTCCCGGGCCCTCTCCACGCCCTGACACAGATCGCTCATCAGGCCGAAGATCTCGTCCGTCCACTCCAAGCGGCGCACGGACACCCCCCGCCTGTAGTCCTCCACCACGGTTCCGTACCGGTCAAAGGCCCTGCGGACGCTCTCCTCCCAGGAGACATACAGCCGGGCGAGAGCCCGCTCCCCCATCTCCGCCATCTGCCGGGTCGTCAGCCTCTCCAGCAGCCGCGCCAGACTCTGGGCGCTCTCGTCCACCAGGTACCCGTCCTCCCCGTCCGCAATGCCCTCGGCGGCGCAGGAGCCGGTCACCAGCACGCTGGCCGTGCCGCAGGCGGCGGCCTCCCGGACCACGATGCCGTTGGTGTCAAAGGTGCTGGGAAAGAGGAACAGGTCCGCCAGGGAAAAATACCGCCGCAGCAGCGAGCGGTCCCGGATGGCGCCGGTGAAAACGCACACATCCGAAAGGGAGAGTTTTCCGGCGCTCTCCTCGATCTCCCGCCGGTCCGCCCCGTCGCCCACGAAGAACATGCGGAAATCGGCGCCGGAGCGGCGGCGTATGGCAAGAGCCTCCAGAATCTGGCGCACGCCCTTGTACCACATCATCCGGCCCACAAACAGGTAGACCGGAACACCGGCGGGGAGCTCCAGCTCACGGCGCAGCGCCTCCACCTCCTTCCGCTCCGCCGGACCTCTCGGGAAGTCCACGCCGTTTTCCATCACCACATAGTCTCCCCTGTAGCCGATCCCCCGGAGATTCTCCCCGGCGCCCCGGCTCACCACCCACACCTCGTCACTGGCGGCGATATTGTCCACCAGGGCCCTGATGGCGGCGGCCTGAAGGACCTTGCCCTCGATGGCCCGGGCGATATCGATATCGAACTTGGTGTGGTAGGTGAACACCATCGGCACATCCAGCTTCTCCCGCAGTGTCCGGGCCATCATGTTGGACATGATGGGGCAGTGGGAGTGGAGCAGGTCCGGGCCGAACGCCTCGACGGCCGCCAGGGACCGGGCACTGAAGGGGTAGCCTGCCCGGTAGCCCACCAGCTTTGTGGTGTTGAGGCTGCGGTAGCGCACCACGGGGAAATCGTAGCGGTCCTCCGCGTCAGGGTAGTGGGGCGTGGCCACCAGCGCCCGGCCCAGCGTGTGCTGAATGATATTGGCATAGTTCACCACCGCGTTGGCGACGCCGTCGATCAGCGGGGGAAAGGAATCGTTGAGCAGGCAGACGCCCAGGTCACCGGCCATGGGGAATCCTCCTTTGGTCAAAGAAACTGTATCCGGTTATCCTCTTTATCATACCACATCCGTTGAACCGTTTTTGTTAAGTTTTTGTTTCAGAAAAGCAAATTTTGTCTCACTGCACACCACCGCCAGGAAGATCAGCAAAAACCCGCTCATCAGCTTCACGGTCACCGGATCGCCGTAGAACACCACGGAGCAGAGGACGCCGAACACCGACTCCAGGGACAGGATCACCGCCCCCGAGGAGGGGTCGGACCACACCAGCCCCACGTTCTGGAACAGCAGGGCCACGGTGGTGGCCATGACGCCCAGGTAGGCCATGGGCAGCAAGACCTCCGCGCTGGAGAGGGCCGCGGCGGGGAACTCCTCGGTGAGCGCTCCCCCCACCCAGGCAAAGAGGGCGGCAAAGGCGAACTGAAGCACCGTCAGCAGCGCGATATCCCGCTCCGGGGAAACCTTGGCGGTGACCACGATGTGCAGGGCGTAGAACACCGCGCACAGCAGGGTCAAAAGATCGCCGGTGTTGATGGTGAGGTCCCCGTTCAGGGACACCAGCCCCACCCCGGCCACGCACAGCACCGCCGCCAGGATGTTGTACCGGTCCGGCCGCTGCCGGGAAACCGCCCAGTGGAAAAAGGGCACCAGCACGCAGTATACCGCCGTGAGGAAGGCGTTCTTGGAGGAGGTGGTCAGGGCCAGTCCGTAGGTCTGAATCGAGTAGGCCAGGTACAGGCACAGCCCCATGGCCCCGCCCCGCCAGAGGTAATCCGGCCGCATAAAGGGCTGCCATTTTCTCCAGCACAGCAGCCCCAGCAGCACCGCGCCGGTGGTGAAGCGGATGGCCAGCAGATACTGCACCGGCATGGCGTCCAGGGTGTCCTTCATAATAAAGAAGGAGCTGCCCCAGATGAAGGCGGCGGCGAACAGCATGGGCTTGGCCAGTTTTTTCATCACATTTCCAGACATGGGGGACACCTCTCCAATTGCAAAAAAATTCATTCAATGGTAAGATACCCTTGCAAGTTTACCAGAGCGGCGGGAAATTGACAAGAAGCAATCTGGATTTTTCAATAAGGAGAGCCTTATGCTGATTTTTGACCTGGATGGAACGCTGATCGACTCCAACGGCGTGTGGGTGGAGGTGGACAAGACCTTTCTCGCCCGCCGGGGGGCGCCCTATACCAAGGAATATTACGAGGGGGTGGCCCACACGATCCTCTCCAACTGCGCCATCTTTACCAAGGAGTATCTCCATCTCGAGGAGTCCTGCGAGGAGATCATCGCCGAGTGGATGGTCCTCGCCGCCGACAAATACGGCACCCAGGTCCCTCTCAAGCCCCATGTGAAGGAGTACCTGGAGAAGTGCCGCGCCGCCGGCCACCGCATGGCGGTGTTCACCGCCTGCGTGCCGGAGCACTGCCACTCCGCCATGGAGCACCTGGGCCTCACGCCCTACTTTGAGCGGGTGATCTACGCCCAGGAGCTGGGCGTGGACAAGAAGAGCCCCGCCATCTTCCGCCGGGTGGCCAAGGAGCTGGGCGTCCGCACC
>CALXDE010000042.1 GCA_944386965.1 uncultured Oscillospiraceae bacterium | reverse complement strand
TGCGGGCGTAGATGCCCAGCACCGAGCCGGAGGGCGGGATCAGCGTGTTGCGCTTGTCCAGGGGATCGTACACCTCCAGCCAGGGGTGGTACATGGCGCAGTAGTCGCTGTCCACAATGTTGCGGTGTTCCATGATCTCCGTGACGCTCTTGGCGTCCTTGGGCATATCCAGCACCGCGAAGCGGCTGGCCAGGCGCTCACAGTGGGCAACCAGGGAGAGCTGCACATTGGGCGCGGTGATGCCGGGAACCGCCATGAGGGACACGTCGCTGTTGTCCAGGAAAGCCTGGATGCCCGTGCGGGAACCGGGTCCCTTGTCCTCGCCGATGAAGTCCCCGTCGCTCAGGGCGGCGGCAGTGCCGTTGAGGCCGCCGGTCAGCTGGAGCTTCACGGCGTCCTTGTCGCAGCCCGCGGCCTGCCTGATGAGATCCATGGGGGCCACGCTCTCCTCATTGTTGCGGGCGCTCACATCCACCAGCTCGGACTTGGAGAGCAGCTTCTCCACAAAGTAGGGCGTGGTGATGTTGAACGACACGTTCTCGTAGGTTTCCACCGCGTCCTCGCAGTGGATCTCCATGTTCACCTCGCAGGTCCTGATGGTGGTCTTGGGCAGCAGGGCCGTATCCACCACGTTGGCCGCCGCGAAGGGCTTGGCCATGGTAACGTTGTCGCCCTCCGCGGCGGAGACGATGCCGTACTCCTCTCCGTCGGGCCCCTCCAGCACCACCACGTCGCCCACATTGAAGTCCAGGGCGCTCTTCAGAACGTACTGTCCGGCGCCGTTGTCCTCCAGAATCTGGGACTTGGCCTTGCTGGCCGGGGTGATGGTCACCACGATCCGGTTGCCCCAGGCGCCGGGGTTCTTGGCCTTGAATTCCAACAGGTCGCCGCACGCCGCGCCGGCCACCGCCGCGTCGGGCGGGACCACACGCATGACAAAGGCCCGGGCGCCGCCGTTGGCAAAGAAGTGGTTGACGGCATAGGCCAGATAGCGGTACTCGCCGAACTCGCTCTTGTGCAGATACCCTCCGAATTTTCTGGTGAAGTCAGAGGCGCTGGAGACAAACACCGGGGAGCCGGACACCGGTCCCTTTTCCGCCAGGCCAATGAAGCCGGCGGTGCTGGTGCCCACCCCCTGCATCGGGGTTGGGCCGCTGTCAAATTCCTCCACGTAAACGCCGGGGGACAAATATTCCGCCATAAGCTTTCGATTCCTAGGTCACGAGGCCGCCAAGGGCGCCGTGCCGAGAATCCTTTCAACTCCTTTCTGTCTCAATATTTCCATTTGCTATTCTGCTTGCGGTTCTTTGCTGCTGGGAGGCATATGTTCACGCACCGATGGCTCCGGTGCCTGATCCCACTGGTTGGTGTCCTCTTCCCTCCCCAAAAAGCCCGCCAGGTCCGCCAGAGGGGATTCCTCCCGCATGGCCTGCCACTTTTTGCGGATGAAGAGCTGATAGTCGTCCGTCTGCCGGTTTTCCCGGGCCTTGCTCACGGCGTTGGCAAATTTCTTGCGAAATTCCGCCTGCTTCTGCCGCTTTCTCCCGGCGAACGCCGCCACGCCGGAGGCCGCGCTGTGGATGGCGGTGCGCCCCTCCCGGCTCTCGTGCTCCATCTGCCGCAGCTGCCTGACCCTGGCGCGCTCCTTCCCCACCTTTTGGAAGGGGAGCACCCGGTCCATGGTCGTCTCGCCGCCCTCCCGCTCGGACATGGTGCCCAGACGGCGCATCACCGTTTTCGGTGTGCGGGCCGCCTCGCAGCGCAGCTCCATGGCCCCCTGGGAAAAGCCCTCGTCATTGCTGTAGAAGCGGTCCTGCCCGTGGATGGTGCGGCTGGCGGCCTTGTTCTCCTGAACCGTCCGTCCGTCTGAATCGTTCTCGTGCCGGACGAAGCCGAAAACCATGTCATGCCGCTTCTCATCGTAGCCCACCTCGGCCTTCCCGGTGGTCAGCTCCATCTCTCCGGAGAGCTTGGGGCGCTCCTCCCGGGCCGCGCCGCCGGAGGGCCTGACGCTGCGCAGGCGCTTCTCTCCGCCGGCTGGGGCTGGCTTGAAACGGATGTTCTCCGCCATCGACAGGTCCAGGTCCTCGATATACCGGGCTGTCTCCTGGTTTCCCGCGGCGCTGAGGACGGCGCGGTCCCCGGCGGCCTTGGCCCATTTGGGCCGCTGGGACGCCTTTTTTTGCCGTTCGTTTTCGAACATTTCCAGCCGTCTCCCCCGCCGTCCGACACAAAAATCCTGTTTTCCTGTAAACCGCATTTGGGCCATTCTACCCCCATATCTGGCAACATACTACAAAATGTGTCAAAATATGGGGGTCCACCCTGTTCGTATTATATCGGCTGCCCTTTTCGATTACAAGATTTTCCGCACGAACGGACAGTTTCCTGCGTGAATGGAAAAGCGGATCGCCGTTCTGTCTCCGGTCAGAAAACCGCGAAAAATAAAAAATCCATAGGATATGTCCGCCGTTTCCCCAGGGGGGCCTCCGGGAAAATCCCACGGCTCTTTCCCCCTGGATTCGCATTTTTCTATTGACGAAATTCCCCTTTCATGCTACTCTGTACATAGCTTGCTGGAATAAGCGGTGGAGTCTGTCATAGGGAGCAGTTCAGCTGTGTCTCTATTTATTCTCAGCATCTGATTTTGAGGAGGGCGACGGCGCCTTTCTTCTGCGGATGGCAGGACTTCTACTTCAAGAGGTCCTGCTCTTTTCTGCCCTTGCTGAAAAGGAGACGAATTGTATGGACGTTTCATTCTCGTATTTTCTCCATGCGGTCACCGGCAGTCCGGTGCTGCTGATCACGGTCCTGCTGACGCTGGGCGTGATCTTTGTCAACGGCTGGACCGACGCACCCAACGCCATCGCCACCTGCATCACCACCCGCTGCATGGGGGCCCGGTCGGCCATCATCACCAGCGCCATCTTCAACTTCCTGGGCGTGCTGGTGATGACCCACATCAACGCCTCCGTGGCCTCCACCATCAGCAACATGGTGGACTTCGGCGGCAACACCCAGGAGGCGCTGATCGCCCTGTGCGCGGCGCTGTTCTCCATTGTGGTCTACAGTGTGGGCGCCTCGTACTTCGGCATCCCCACCAGCGAGAGCCACAGCCTGATCGCCGGCCTCTCCGGCGCGGCCATCGCCATGCACAACGGGATCGAGGGCATCAACCTGGCCGAGTGGGTCAAGGTGCTCTACGGGCTGTTCATGAGTCTGGTGCTGGGCTTTGTCTGCGGCTGGGTGATCTGCAAGCTCATTGCCCTTGTCTGCGCCGGCATGAACCGCCACAAGACCAACCGCTTCTTCCAGGGGGCGGAGATCTTCGGCGCGGCGGCCATGAGCTTCATGCACGGCGCCCAGGATGGACAGAAGTTCATCGGCGTGCTGTTCCTGGGCATGGCCTTCAGCAACGGGCAGAGCAGCGTCAGCGGCGTGACCATCCCGGTGTGGCTGATGCTGCTGTGCAGCGTGGTCATGGGCGTGGGCACCAGCGTGGGCGGCGAGAAGATCATCAAATCCGTTGGCATGGACATGGTCAAGCTGGAGAAGTACCAGGGCTTTGCCGCGGACCTGTCGGCGGCGTTCTGCCTGCTGCTCAGCAGCCTCTTCGGCATCCCCGTCTCCACCACCCACACCAAGACCAGCGCCATCATGGGCGTGGGGTGCGTCAAGCGGCTGAGCGCCATCAACTTCAGCGTGGTGAAGGACATGATGCTGACCTGGGTGTTCACCTTCCCGGGGTGCGGCCTCATCAGCTATGTGATGGCCAAACTGTTTATGGCCCTGTTTTAAGCGCGGCGGCGTGTCTGCCGCGATCAGCCGGGAGCGCCCGGAAGCGGGAGGCAATCTGCCGCAGGCATAACCTGCATATTACACATATACATATCGTAAAAGGGAGTAAGGGATATGGCAAAGAAACAGGATTCGTTCTATTATGACAATTTTATCGCGTGCATTGACTACTCCTGCCAGGCGGCCCATCTGCTCAACGAGGTGATGGCCTCCTTCTCGCCCCAGCAGATCAAGGAGCGGCTGGACGAGATGCACGCCCTGGAGCATGGGGCCGACGTGAAGAAGCACGAGCTGCTCAACGTCCTGGCCAAGGCCTTCATCACCCCCATCGAGCGGGAGGATATCCTCCTGCTGAGCCAGAATATCGATGAGGTCACCGACAAAATCGAGGATGTTCTGCTCCGCCTCTACTGCAACAATGTGCAGGTGATCCGCCCGGACGCGCTCAAG
Source organism: uncultured Oscillospiraceae bacterium (assembly GCA_944386965.1). Next base: position 5,535 of record CALXDE010000042.1, on the reverse strand, counting down.
CTGTCCGAGGTGGTCATCCGCTGCTGCGAGGAGGCGAAAAATATGGCCCGAGAGTTTGCGGATTTCAAGCATTCCAAGACGCTCCACGACCATATCGTCAACATCAATACCATGGAAGAGGAGGCGGATGATCTTTTTATCTCCAGTCTGCGCACCCTGCACACCACCTGTTCCGACCCGCTTCAGGTCATTGTCTGGCGCGAGATCTACACGTATCTGGAAAAATGCATGGACGCCTGTGAGCACGTGGCGGACACGGTGGAAAGCGTTGTCATGAAAAATTCCTGAGGAGGAAAGGATCTAAGGAGAGTCATGGCCCCGGCATCCGGTCCGGCGGCCTGACGGTTGAAAACCATGTCACATTTCATTGCATTTCTCAAGCGGCAGTCCCCCGGCCGCCTCATCACCCTGGGCTTTGCCGCGGTGATTTTGCTGGGGGCGGTGCTGCTGGTATTGCCCATCTCGGTGAAGCCGGGCATGGAGGTCGCCTTTATCGACGCGCTCTTTACCTCCACCAGCGCCGTGTGCGTCACCGGTCTGATCGCCATTGATGTGTACGACCATTTCACCCTCTTTGGTCAAGTCGTCGTGGCGGCGCTGATCCAGGTGGGCGGCCTTGGCGTCACATCGGTGGGCGTGGGGCTGATTCTGGCCGCCGGCAAGCGCGTCAGCATCAAGGGGCGCCTGTTGGTGAAGGAGGCGCTGAACGTGGACTCCTTCAAGGGCATGGTCCGGCTGGTAAAGGCCGTGCTGCTGACCACCCTGTGCTTCGAGGGAACGGGCATGGTCCTCAGCTTTATCGTGTTTGCCCAGGACTATCCCCTGCCCCGGGCGCTGTGGACCAGCATCTTCCACTCCATCGCCGCGTTCAACAACTCCGGTTTTGACGTTCTGGGAGATCTGCAGAATCTGATCCCCTATCAGAAGGACGTGCTGCTGAACCTGACCACCTGTGGTCTGATCATCTTTGGCGGCCTGGGCTTCCTGGTCATTCTGGATATCAAGCGCTGCCGCTGCTTCCGGAAGCTGACCCTCCACTCTAAGGTGGTCATCACTACCACCATCGCGCTACTGCTGGGCGGCACACTGCTGCTCAAGGCCACGGAGGATATGAGCTGGATGGGCTGCTTCTTCCACAGCGTCTCCGCCCGTACCGCCGGCTTCTCCACTTACCCCATGGGGGAACTGACCAACGCCGGCCTCTTTACGCTGACGGTGCTGATGTTTATCGGCGCTTCCCCCGGGTCCACCGGCGGCGGTATCAAGACCACCACCTTCTTCGCTTTGATGCAGGATGTGCGCTCGGTGTTTACCAAACGCCGCCCCGGCGCGTTCCACCGGACCATCTCAGCGGAATCTATGGGAAAGGCGCCGGTGATCGCGCTGCTGTCGATGCTGGTGGTCTTTGTCAGCACATTTCTGCTGTGCATCCTGGAGCCGGACTGCACCTTTATTCAAATTCTGTTTGAGGTCGTGTCCGCCTTTGGTACCGTTGGTCTGTCGACCGGCATCACGCCGGGTCTGTGTGTCCTGAGCAAGCTGGTCATCATTCTGACCATGTTCGCTGGGCGGGTAGGCGCTTTCACGCTGTTGTCCATCTGGATCGACCGGCCGGAGCCCCTCGCCCGCTACACCGAGGAGTCTATTACGATAGGGTAAGGAATGAACTATGAAAAAGCAAGATACAGCTACATCTTTTGGTGTTATCGGCCTTGGGCGGTTTGGGTCCGCCCTGGTAAGAACCCTGGCGGAGGCCGGTAAGGAGGTCATCGCCGTCGACAAGGATGAACAGGCGGTAAAGGCCGCGCGCAAGTACACCGACTTCGCCTTTGTGGTGGAGTCTCTCAGCCAGGAGGCTCTGGAGGAGACGGGCATTCAGAACTGCGGCACTGTGGCCATCTGCATCGGCGAGGCTATCGACATCAGCGTGATGACCACCATGCTGGTCATCAACATGAACGTCCCCCATGTAATCGCCAAGGCCACCAGCCAGGTCCACGGCGAGGTCCTCAAGCAGCTGGGCGCCGCGGTGGTCTATCCCGAGTCGGATATGGCTGTGCGCGTGGGCAAGCGCCTGATTTCCGGAAATCTGATCGACTACATCTCCCTGGACGATGGCGTGGAGGTGCGGCGCATCCAGGCCGGCGGCAAGCTCATCGGCAAGACCATTCAAGAGATCGACGTGCGGCGGGCCTATGGCATCAACATCATCGCCATTGAGCGCAACCATCAGACGGACGTGGAATTCTCCGCCCAGTACCGCTTCCAGGAGGGAGACAGCGTCACTGTCATCGGAAAGATCGAGAAGATCGACGCTTTTGAGGCGGATATCCAGCAGTGAATCCCGGCGGTTTCACAGCCGTCCATACGCCGGCTGCGCCGGCAGTCCCCAAACAAACGAGAAAGCGCGGGCCGTTGATCCAAGCGGATCGGCGGCCCGCGTTTTTTCGGGCATCCCACCTTCTCCGCCCCTTACGCGCAGCACAGGCCGCTCTTTTCGTCCTCAAGGGGAATGCTATGCCGGGCGCATATTGTTTCCCTCCTCAAAACACGGTATGATAGGAGCAAAGAATTTTCAGGCGGAGGAGTGACGGATTTGGAAAACGGGAATCACGGCAAGCCCATCTGCTACAACTGCTTCCAGGAGAAGGAAACCGAGGGTCCCTGCCCCCACTGCGGGTTTGACCTGGCGGAGAACGAGAAGAAATACCCTGTGGCCCTCCGGGCCGGGACGGTGCTCAATGGCCGCTACATCGTCGGCCGGGTGCTGGGCCAGGGCGGTTTCGGCATCACGTATCTGGCCCTGGACACCCAGCTGAACGCCAAGGTTGCCGTCAAAGAGTTCATGCCCAACGACATTGCCACCCGCATCGGCGCCACCGTGTCGGTGGCCGTGGAGAGCCGGAGCGAGGACTTTACCTACGGCGCTGAGCGGTTCCAGGAGGAGGCCCGGACCCTGGCCAAGTTCATGGGCAACCCGAATATCGCCGGTGTGTCCAGCTACTTTGACGAGAACGGCACGTCCTATTTCGTCATGGACTACATCGAGGGCATCTCCTTCAAGACCTACATCGCCAACCACGGCGGGAAGGTGTCCGTAGACGACGCCCTGAATGTGATGATCCCGGTTTTAAGAGCGCTCACCGCCGTCCACGCCGAGGGATTCATCCACCGGGACGTGACGCCGGACAACATCTATATCACCAAAGACGGCATGGTGAAGCTGCTGGACTTCGGCTCGGCGAGGTACAGCATCGGCGACAAATCGAAAAGCCTCGATGTGATTCTCAAGGTCGGCTATGCTCCGAAAGAGCAGTACATCCGCCGGAGCCGCCAGGGCCCCTACACGGATGTGTACTCCTGCGCGGCCTGCTTCTACGCCGCCCTGACGGGCTTCCTGCCGCCGGAATCGTTGGAACGATTGGACAATGACGCCCTGGTGCCTGTCTCCCAGTGCGGCATTGACATCCCGGAGTACCTGGACAAGGCCATCCTCAAGGGTCTGGCCGTGCAGCCGGAGGACCGGTTCCAGAGCGCTCAGGAGTTCCTGGACGCCATCGAGTCCCAGCAGGTGGTGGAGGTGCCCCACCGCCCGCCCCAGTCCCGGAAGGCCAAGCCCCGGTACCGGGCGGTGGGAATTGCGGGCGGGGTGCTGCTTGTGCTGGTCTTGGCGGTAGGCGGACTTCTGTTTGCCGGGAAGGGCAATCAGGAGCCTGATATCCCCGCTGACGGGAACGTCGAGATGCCCGTTGTCCAGGAGCCGGAGCGCCAGGAGGAGCCGAAACTGCTGGAGGCGGAGGTGCCGGAAATCGTCATCCAGGGGGAGCGTTTCAGCACCAGCGACCAGGGGATGTCCGTCCAGACAGAGGGGCTCGGCAATGAAGACATCCAGGATCTGCGGTATATGATCAATCTGAAAACGCTCAGCCTGAACGTCTCCGAGAGCCGGATCACCGACTGGAGCCCCCTGTCGGAACTGACGCAGCTGGAGACGCTGCGGATCGTCCAGTACAGCGACCTGCCCGAAGCGCTGGCTATGGACCTGTCCTTCCTGAAACATCTGACGGGGCTGACATCTCTGGAGGTCATTGTGCGCACCCACAGCTCCGGGGACTTCGCCATGATCTCGGACCTCACCCCCCTGGCCGGTCTGACGGGCCTGAAATCCCTCAACATGGACGGCCTCACCGGCGTATCGGATCTGTCCCCCTTGGCCAGCCTCACAGAACTGGAAACGCTGGCCCTGCGGGGCGCCGCCTATGACCCCCGGGCCGTCTCCTACGACGTGATCGGCACGGCCTCCGACCTCACCCCTCTGGCGGGCCTGACCAAGCTGAAAAGCCTCTCCCTCCTGGGAATGCAGACGGCCCGGAGCCTGGAACCCCTGGCCGGTCTGACGGCCCTCCAGGAGCTGCATCTGTGCTCCCGGCTGGAGAGCGGAGACGCCCTGGCGCCGCTGGCCAGCCTGACCAATCTGCAGAGCCTGAAGCTCTACGCCTCTTCGTATGGGATCGGCAGCGCCACAGATCCGCTGATTGACATGCCGGAACTTTCCCTGGAGCCTCTCTCGTCCCTGACGAAGCTGACACAGCTCCATCTCACCTGCAAGATCGCCCACGGGGACCTCTCGGCCCTCAGCGCTCTGACCAGCCTCCGGGAACTGACTGTGGACTCCAACAACTATGACGCGCCGGTCACCGATCTCTCGCCCCTGGCAGGTCTGCAGCATTTGACCGATGTGGCGGTCACCGGCGCGGTGGAGCGGGACACGGATCAGTCCCCGATCTCCCATGTTCCCAACATGACCTTCCATTCCAGCATCTACTACCCCTATGGCAGCTGAGGCGCCCCCAGACGGACAGCGCCCCGCTGTGCCGCCAAGTCTATCCCGCCGCTGCTCCCTGCCCCTCGCCGGGCAACTTTCCTATTGAGAAAAGGGCGTCTTCATGGTACAATATCCATACTGCCTGGGACATTGAACAATTGGCGTAACAATGGCGTAAAGGGACATGGCGAAAACCCGGAAAGCCTTGAAAAATAAGGAGATGTAAGGATATATGAAATTAGGAATCGTGGGGCTCCCCAATGTGGGCAAATCCACTCTTTTCAACGCGATCACCAACGCCGGCGCCGAGAGCGCCAACTACCCCTTCTGCACCATCGACCCCAATGTGGGCGTGGTGGCGGTGCCGGATGCCCGGCTGGATAAGCTCTCGGAGATGTACCACCCCAAAAAGACCACCCCGGCGGTGATCGAGTTTGTGGACATCGCTGGCCTGGTCAAAGGCGCCAGCCGGGGCGAGGGCCTGGGGAACAAGTTCCTCTCCAACATCCGCATGACCGACGCCATCGTCCATGTGGTGCGCTGCTTTGACGATGACAACGTCATCCATGTGGAGGGCAGCACCGACCCCATCCGGGACATCGACATCATCGACCTGGAGCTCATCATGGCGGACGTGGAGATGGTGGACCGGCGCATCGACAAGGCCACCAAGGCCGCCAAGGGGGACAAGAAGTTCCTCCACGAGGTGG
>CALXDE010000041.1 GCA_944386965.1 uncultured Oscillospiraceae bacterium | reverse complement strand
CAAAAAAGTGGGGCAGGAACAGGCCGCAGGTGGCCGCGTCGTCGCTGGCCCGGTGGTGCTGGAAGGCCGGCAGCTTCAGGTGCTCGGCCACGAGATCCAGCTTATATTTCCCCAGCTCCGGCAGCAGGTTCTGGGCCAGGATCAGGGTGTCCACATAGGTGGGCCGGAACGCCAGTCCCAGCTTCCGGCACCCCTCCCGGATAAAGCCGATGTCAAACTCCGCGTTGTGGGCCACCAGGGGCCGCTCCCCCACAAAATCCAGGAATTTTGGCAGAGCATCCTTGAGCTGAGGAGCGTCCCGGAGCATCTCGTCGGTGATGCCGGTGAGGGCGATGATCTCCGGCGTCAGCCGGCGGTTGGGGTTGACAAAGGTCTGGAACCGCTCCCCCACCTGCCCGTTCCGGATCACCACCGCGCCGATCTCAGTGATGGCGTCCTGCTTCACCCGCAGGCCGGTGGTTTCGATATCAAAGGCGACATACTCATCAGTAAAGGAGAAATCCTTGTCACCATGGACGACAATCCGGTCGTCCAGATTGTTGACAAAGTAGCCCTCCATGCCGTAAATCAGCTTGATCTTCTTGGCCGAGTGCTGGGCGTCCGGAAAGCCCTGGACCACGCCGTGGTCCGTGATGGCCACCGCCGGGTGGCCCCAGGCCTCCGCCCGCTTGACGATGTTGGCGTCCGGCCCGTTCTTGGGTCCCAGGGGCGAGGTGGCGTCCATATTGGAGAAGGAGGTGTGGAGGTGGAGCTCCACCCGCTTCACCTCCGCCGTGTCCTGGCGCATGGTGCTGGGATAGGTGTTGATATGCTTCGGGTCCAGCAGCACGTCGCTGCCGTCCCGGTTGAGCTTGACAAACCCCTGGACCTTCAGCCACATGCCGGGCTTGATGTCCGTCTTGAGGGCGTCCTTCTCCGCCTTCTGCAGGTACTTGGTCACCCGGCAGGCGCTCTGGAAATCCGTCATGTCGAAGGTCAGGCAGAACACTCCGGGCCGGCGCGTCTCGTAGAGGTCGGAGAAGAACACCTTTCCCGCCACGGTCACCTGTCCCATCTTGGGATTGAGCCCCACCATGGGGACAGGATTTGCGCGGATGGGCGCGCCCATGATGACCTCCCCCTGCTCCCGGTCCTTCCCGGAGGCGGAATGCCCCACCGTCTCCAGCACCGGCGCCTTCACCGTCAGATCGATCTTCACGGCGCTCAGGCCATAGGCCCCGGAGATGGACTCCCTGAGCTCCTCCATGGCGCGCCCGCCCAGCTCGCAGGTGCTGGTGAGGGCCAGGGACATGGTCCGCTGCTGCCGGTTCAGCTCCGCCGAGGTAAAATAGGCGTCCGCCAGGGCCAGGCTCAGGCCCCGGGACAGCTGTACGGTTTTGAATAAGTCAAAAAATGGAATATTGCCTGCCATGATTTCCCCTCTGCCTTATCTTTGGCTTACTCTTATCGCTTCATCCGCTCTATGCAGAGTCTGAAACAGTAGGTGCCGACGCCCAGCGTAAAAATATAGAGTATGGCGCTCCGGAGCCCGTCCTCCCACTGCCTGATTTGGAACATGAAGAACACCGTGACCAGCAGAATCAGGGCCGCCAGGACGCCCCAGCCCAGACGTTTTTTCCACATACGTGCTCCTCCCTCCTCATCACACTGACCAGTAGTTTCCCTTTACAGCTTCTCGATCTCCCGCATCAGCTCGTCCACCAGCTTTTCCTGGGGGACCTTCCGCAGCACCTTGCCGTGGGCGAAGAGCAGTCCCTCGCCATCCCCGCCGGCGATGCCCACGTCGGCGCCGGCGGCCTCGCCGGGGCCGTTCACCGCGCAGCCCATGACCGCCACGGTGATAGGCTTGGCGCAGCCCTTCAGCCGCCGCTCCACCTCCTGGGCCATGGGGATCAGGTCGATGCGGGTGCGCCCGCAGGTGGGACAGGCGATCAGATTGGGTCCCTCCTGCCGCAGGCCCGCCGCCTGGAGGATGCCCTTGGCCGCCGCGATCTCCTCCACCGGGTCGGCGGTGAGGGTCACCCGGATGGTGTCGCCGATTCCAAGGCAGAGAAGCCCCCCGATGCCCATGGCGGACTTGATGATCCCCATGGCGGGGGTACCCGCCTCCGTAACGCCCAAATGCAGCGGGTAGTCACACCGCTCTGACAGCAGCCGATAGGCGGCGATATTCACCGGCACGCTGCTGCACTTGACGGAGATGCAGATGTCGTGGAAGTCGAACGCCTCCAGCAGCGCCACATGGCCCATGGCGCTCTCCACCAGGGCCTCCGCCGTGACGCCGCCGTACTTTTTCCGCAGCTCCTTCTCCAGCGAGCCGCCGTTGACGCCGATGCGGATGGGGATGTTTCCTCCCCGGCAGGCCTCCACCACCGCCTTCACCCGCTCCCTGGAACCGATGTTGCCGGGGTTGATGCGGATTTTATCCACCCCCTGGCCGGCGCACTCCAGAGCCAGGCGGTAGTCAAAGTGGATGTCCGCCACCAGGGGGATGTGGATGCGGCTCTTGATGGCCCCCACAGCTTTCGCCGCCGCCATGTCGGGCACCGCCACCCGGACGATCTCGCAGCCGGCAGCCTCCAGCTGATGGATCTGGTCCACCGTGGCGGAGATGTCGTCGGTCCTGGTGGAGCACATGGACTGGATGGACACCGGGGCCCCGCCCCCGACGGGGACGTCTCCCACCATGATCTGCCTGGTCATGGGCACTCACCTCCCGCTCTCCCGGATTCCTCTTTCAGCAGAGCGTAGATACAGGCATCGTACATCTGTCCGTTTTTGTACACGCTCTGGCGCAGCGTTCCCTCCTGAACAAAGCCGGCCTTCTCCAGCACCCGGCGGGAGCCCATGTTGTGGGCGTAAGACTCGGCATAGATCCGAACGATGTCCAGCTTCTCAAAGGCCTCCCGGCAGACTTCCCGGACCGCCCAGGTCATGATTCCCTTTCCCCAGTAGGGCTCCGCCAGCCAGTAGCCCAGCTCCCCGCTGCGGCGGTACACATCCGCCCCCTGGGTGACGCTGATACTCCCCACGCACTCCCCTCCGGCCAGAATGGCCCGGGAGAGGACGCCCTGTCCGTCCTTTGCCATGCAGTCCCGGACAAACTCCGCCGCGTCCGCGTCGGCATAGGGCCAGGGAAACACATCCCGCAGATTGGCGGCGATCCTGGCATTGTTGGCGTATTTGGCTACAAAGGGAATGAACCCCTCCTCCCATGGGGTCAGGGCAATCAGCATAACACACAGGCCTCCTTATTGAAACAGTCGGAACACGTCCTGAAATGTCACCGCCAGCATCAGCAGCATCAGCAGGGCAAACCCGGCGGCATGGATATAGTTCTCATATTTGGGCGGGATCTGCCGCTTGACCACCAGCATGCACAGGGCGTTGATCACCAGGAAGAAGATCTTCCCCCCGTCCAGAGCCGGAATGGGCAGCAGATTCATCACCGCCAGGTTCACGGCGATCAGGGCGCCGAAGTAGGCGATATTCTCCAGCGCCTCCCGAACGGAGGCGCTCTGCTCCCCCACCTGGGTGATGGTGGAGACGATGCCCACCGGCCCGCTCAGGTCCTCCATGCCCGCCGCACCGGTGATGAGATCTCCCAGGCTCATCCAGATCAGGCGCACAAAGTCGATGGCGTTGTACCAGCTGACCCGGAGCTTTGCCCAGATCGTGGCCTCCTCCACCCCGTTGAGATAGAATCCAAAGCCGGTAAAGGGGGTCCCGTCGGCCTGGGTGTACTCCCGAACCGTCATGGGAAAGTCCTCCAGGGTCACCTTCTCCCCGTCCCGAAGCATCACCAGATCAAAGCTCTCCCCGTTGCCCCGGGCGAGATAGGTGGAGATGTCGCTGAAGAGATAGATCCGGTGGCCGTCGATGCTGTAAAAGGCGTCCCCCACCTGGAGGCCGTCCTCCCCCTGGTAGGGGCAGCCGTCGAAAAAGCCGGTAATCTCCGTGGTGCGGAAGCCCGCCGCCGTGGAGTAGACGCACAGAATGATGAGAAACCCCACCAAAAAGTTCATCAGCGCCCCGGCGGCAAAAATCATCACCTTTTTCCAAAGCCCCTGGTTGTTGAGGCTGTGGGGGTCGTCGGAGTCGTCCTCCTCCCCCTCCAGGGCGCAATAGCCGCCGATGGGCAGAAGGCGGATGGCGTATTTGGTGCCCTTCTTCTCCTTCTGATAGAGGGCCGGCCCCATGCCGATGGCAAACTCGTGGACCGTGACGCCGCAGAGCCGGGCGGCAATGAAGTGCCCCCACTCGTGGACGGCAATCAGGACCCCAAAAATCACAATCGCGGCAAAAATGTAGAGAATCATGGACATGGATCAATACTCCTTATCTGGTTTCCTCCCGGGCGCCCGTCAGACGCTCCACAACACAGCGGGCTCTCCGGTCTGCTTCCAGTATATCCGCCAGATCCGGATTCCATTTCACTTCCACACTCTCCAGCGCCCGCTCCACCAGGCGGGAAATGTCGTTAAAGCCGATCACGCCGGCCAGAAAGCGCTCCACCGCCGCCTCATTGGCTCCGTTGAGGACGGCGCAGGCGGTCCCGCCGGTCTGGGCCGCCTCCCGGGCGAGGCGCAGACAGGGAAACGCCCCCTCGTCCGGCGGAGCAAAGGTCAGAGGCGGACAGGACAGCAGGTCCAGCGCCGGCTCCGGCGCCGCCGCGCGGCGGGGATAGGTCAGCGCGTACCGGATGGGCAGGCGCATGTCCGGCGTCCCCATCTGCCCCAGCAGCGCCCCATCCCGGAACTGCACCAGGGAGTGGAGAATGGACTGGCGGTGAATCACCGCGGAAACCCGCTCCAGCGGCAGGGCAAACAGGTGCATGGCCTCAATGATCTCCAGCCCCTTGTTCATCAGCGTGGCGCAGTCCACGGTGATTTTGGCGCCCATGGTCCAGTTGGGATGGCGCAGCGCCTCCTGGCGCGTCACATGCTCCAGCTGGGAAAAGGTGCGCCCGTAAAAGGGGCCGCCGGAACAGGTGAGCCACAGCCGGCTGATCTCTCCCCTGTCCCTGCAGCCCTGGAGACACTGAAAAATGGCGGAGTGCTCACTGTCCATGGGCACAACCTCCGCCCGGCAGCTGCGGGCGCGCTCCATCACCAGATCCCCCGCGCACACCAGCGTCTCCTTGTTGGCCAGGGCCAGGCGCTTTCCCTTTCCCGCCGCGGCCAGCGTCGGCCGCAGGCCCACCATGCCCACCACAGCCACCACCACGGTGTCCGCCTCGTCCATGGAGGCCGCCTCCAGCAGGCCCTCCATCCCGTAGGCTACCCGGGTGGGGAAGCCGGCCAGGCGCCGGACAAGCTCCATGGCGGCCTCCATATCGTAGAGCACCGCCAGTTTCGGATGAAATTCCCGGACCTGCCGCTCCAGCAGGTCCACACTGCTTTTTGCCGCCAGGGCGGCTACCGGCAGCTTCAGCTGCCGGGCTACCTCCAGGGTCTGCCGGCCAATGGAGCCGGTGGAGCCCAGGACGGATATGGTTCGTTTCATTGGGTATTCCTCGCAATATATGGGAATCCGGGGAGCGCGGCGCGCTCACCCCAAGAGATACGGCATCAGCCACGCCATCACCGGCGCCACAAACAGCACGCTGTCAAACCGGTCCAGGACGCCGCCGTGGGCCAGAAAGATGCGGCCATAGTCCTTGATGCCAAACTCCCGCTTGATCAGGGAGAAGCTCAGGTCCCCCAGCTGGGCCACCACGCTGCACCCCAGGCCCGTCAGGGCGATCCGGAGGAGAGACAGGTGCTCCCCGAACCAGGTGTTCATCACCCAGGCGAAGAGGAGGCCGCAGAGCACATTGCCCGCAAGGCCGCCGATGGCCCCCTCCACCGTCTTGTGGGGGCTGACATAGGGAGCCAGCTTGTGCCTGCCGAAAGCGTGCCCGGCAAAAAAGGCAAAGGTGTCGCTGGCAAAGCTGAAGAGAAAGGGCAGCAGCAGATAGGCCCGGTGCCCCGCCACATGGATGCGGAGAAAGGCGTGAAAAGCGTAGGGGATGGCGGAGACGGAGAAGAGCACCGCCAGGATGTCCAGCAGCTTGATCCGCCCCGCCATAAACACCGCCACGGCAAAGCACACCAGGACCACCAGCGTCAGCAGCACAGGCGCGCTGACCACAGCCTGCTCCTGTTCCAGGACATATCCCTCCATCAGGAAAGCCAGAGAGGCCGACGGCCAGCGCCACGCCTTGTAGGCGCTGACGCACCGCACCAGCTCCCAGGCGGCAATGGCCGACAGGGCCGCCAGCATCAGATTCATCACCAGCGGCGGCGCCCACAGCACCACCCACAGCAGCACCGGCACACCGATGACCGCCACCAGAATTCTCGACTGCAGAGAAGTCATTTCTTCACCTCGCCAAACCGCCTGTCCCTGTGCTGAAAGGCCGCGATGGCCTTGCGCAGCTCCTCCTTGGAGAAGTCCGGCCAGAGCACCGGCGTAAAATAGAACTCGCTGTAGGCGCACTGCCAGAGGAGGAAGTTGCTCAGCCGCTGCTCCCCGCCGGGGCGGATCAGCAGATCGGGACTCGGGATATGACTGGAGTAGAGATAGTTCTCGAAACCGGATTCTGTCAAATCCTCTGGCTTTACAGATCCGTTCAGGCAGTCCTTGGCGAAGTTCTGCGCTGCGTGGACGATCTCCGCCCTGCCCCCGTAGTTGATGCAGATGCTGCAAAGGCATCCGGTGAGCCGCTCGGAGATGGCGTTGCACTGTGCCGCCAGATCCTGGAGCTCCTGGGTCAGCACCGAGAGGTCCCCCATGAAATGCAGGCGCACATTGTCCCGCTCCATGGTGTCGATGGCCTCCAGCAGGTACTTCTTCAGGAGGTCCATGATGGTGTCCACCTCCTCCTGGGGCCGCTTCCAGTTCTCGGTGGAAAAGGCATAAACCGTGAGATACTGGATGCCGATGTCCCGGCAGTAGGTGGCAATGGTGCGGAAATTCTCCGACCCGGCCCGGTGTCCGGCGGTGCGGGGCAGGCCCCGCCGCTTGGCCCACCGGCCGTTGCCGTCTAAAATGATGGCAATGTGACGGGGCAAATGGTCAAAATCCACCTGCCCCGCAACATTGCTGTGTTTTTTTCGCAAAAACGAAAATGCCATAGCGCCTCCCAGAACAAAATCAGGATGACCAGGGGAAGGAGGCCTCAGACCTCCATCAGCTCCTTCTCCTTGGCGGCGTACAGCGCGTCGATCTTCTTGGTCATCTCGTCGGTAAGCTTCTGGATATCCTTCTCGGCAATCTTCAGATCGTCCTCGGTGAGCTCGCCGGCCTTCTCCAGCTTCTTGAACTTCTCCATAGCGTCCCGCCGGATGTTGCGGATGGCCACCTTGCCGCCCTCGGCGTACTTGGCGATCTGCTTGGTCAGCTCCTTGCGGCGCTCCTCGGTGAGCTGGGGAAAGAGCAGGCGCAGGCTCTTGCCGTCGTTGGAGGGGTTGATCCCCAGATCCGACTCCTGGATAGCCTTCTCAATGGCGCGCACCGCCGACACATCCCAGGGGGTGATCACCAGGGACCGGGGGTCCGGAGAGCCGATGGACGCGATCTGCTGGATGGGGGTGGGGCTGCCATAGTAGTCCACCATGATCCGGTCCAGCACCGCGGCGTTGGCCCGGCCGGCCCGGACAGCGGCGAAGTCCGCGGCCACGGAGTCGATGGACTTCTTCATCTTATCCTCAAAAACCTTGTACTCGTCTTTCAGCATGTCGTTAATCCTCCTTCACAATGGTTCCGATCTTCTCACCCTTCAGGGCGCGGATGATGTTGTTGGGGTCCTTCAGCGCGAACACCAGCACAGGGATGTGGTTATCCATGCTGAGGCTGGTGGCGGTGGAATCCATCACCGCCAGGTGCTTGGCGAGG
>CALXDE010000040.1 GCA_944386965.1 uncultured Oscillospiraceae bacterium | reverse complement strand
GGTCATCGGGGAGATGAACACCGTGGGCTCCCTGCTGCTCCTGGGGCTGAGTCTGGATTTGCTGGGGATCAAAAAACTGAAACTGATGAACTACATCCCCGCCATCTTCCTCCCCATCCTGCTCTATCACTTTTTCTGAACACATAGGAAAAGCGCCTGCCGCTGGCAGGCGCTTTTCTGTTGTCCGGCCTTATCCGTTCTGGGGCACCGGGATCTCCGTCCCCCCGATGCGGATGGCCATGACGTCCTCCACGTCGATGGGCACCGGCCACTGGCTGGTGCAGTACCAGCCCCCGCCCTCCGTCTGGCTGCCGCCGCTGCCGTTGGAGAGCACCTCCGTGCCGTCGGAGAGGATCACCGCCACCTCCAGATAGGAGAGGGCCGCCATCTGCACCCGCTCCGCCGCCTCATCGTCGCTGTAGGCGGTATAGAAGGAGAGGCCTGTTGCGGTGACCCGGATGTCCCTCAGGGTTATGGTCACACCGGACGAGGCCGCCGCATCTTCCATATCCTCCCCGCCGGCCCCGAGCTCCACCACGGCGCTGTCGATGGCAATGGTGGGAACCATGCTCTCCGTCAGGGGGATGGAGAAGGACCACTCCCCCTCGTAGATGATCTCGTCCGGCTCTCCGGCTCTCCGGCAGAGCGTCAGGTCCCTAAGGCGCAGCTCCAGGGTGTAGCCGCCGGCGTTGATCTGGTTGCCGGTGGGGAAGATGCCGCTGAACTCCAGCAGCATCCGTACAGCGGCATCCTCCGTCAGGCCGATGCTCCCAATACTGCACCCCATGACGCCGGGGGCTCCCTCACTGGGGTCCGGCTGGATCTCAATGTCCGTCTGATCAAAGGAGTACGCCTTATCCGCATCAAAATCCAGCCCCTCCACGTCCACCAGAGCCCACAGGGCGTCGCCGCCCACGGTGATGCTGTCCACCGTGACGGTGACCTCCCCCACCGTCCGGCTCTCCCCCACCTTCTGGGTGAGGCTGTCGATGAGGAGGGCCTGGCTCTCGCTGATCTCCCCGCCGGTGCCCTCCGCCCACCTTCGGGCAAACCAGTCCCGCAGGCTGGGGCTGGCCACCGCCAGGGCGGTCCCCGCCGCCAGTACCACCGCCAGCACAGCGGCTGCCAGCCCCGCCACGGGCAGGCGGCGTCTGGTTCTTCTTCCATTCTCCTGATTTTGCATGCGCAGTACCTCCTGTCTCAGTGTGTCGGAGGCCCGCACCTCGTCAAACATGTCCCGGTATCTGTTTTCCATGGCTCATTCCTCCGTCAAAATGGTTTTCAGCCGCTCCCGCCCCCGGGCCAGCCGGGTCTGCACGGTGGATGGCTTCATCCCCAGCAGGGCGGCGATGTCCTTCACCGGGTAGCCCTCGTAGTAATACAAGTAGAGGGGCACCCGGTACTTCCCCGGCAGGGCCATGACCTCCCGGTACACCGCCCGGCGGTCCTCATCGGAAAAAGAGGGCTCCGGGGCGCTCTCCAGGGGCACCGTCCGGGTGCGCCAGAAGCACTTGGAGAGCCGTTTGCACTCGTTCACCGCCACCCGCGCCAGCCAGTAGCGCAGGTGCGCCTCGTCCTCAAAGGCTGTGTCTGTGCGGCAGAGGCGCAGCATGGTGTTCTGGGTCACGTCCTCGGCGTCGGGGACGTTTTTGAACCAGTTGAGGGCGATGCGGTAGACCATGTCCGTATAGGCCTCCGCGGCGGCGGCAAATTCCTGGTTTGTCATGGCGTTGTCTCCTTGAAAAGCTTTTCAACAGGAATACCCGGGAGGGGGCCAAGATATCCCACAGCGGCGAAAACTTTTTTGAAAAAAACAGCAGTGCGGGACCGGAAACGTTTCCGGTCCCGCACTGCTGTCCTCACAGATTCACCAGCCAGTCCCTCAGCCACTTCAAAGCTCCGAGGGCTTTCCGCCAAAGCGGTTGCCGCAGCTCATCCACCCTCCGCTTTGTCCGGCTGGGGAGATAGATTACCCAGTACACGGACGGAGCGCCTGGAAGCGGGCTTTCAAACACCCCGTAAGTCACAACCCCGTCTTGAAGATAAAAGCACAGTTCAATCCATTCCTCCTGCAGCAGATTGTTGAGGTCGTCGAGGTCGTACTGATAGATGTCAATGCACAGGAACGGGCATCCGGTCTGTTCTCTGATCTGCCACAGCCGATAGATCATCTGTTCACAACTACCTGGTTTCTTCTTGCCATTCGCCATCGTTCTCTCTCCTTTCTTTCGTGTCAAAGGGAGCAATCCATGGCAGATTTGGCCTGTCGCCGCAAGAAACGAAAATTTAACTTGCAAAATTGGTTACAATCAGTTACAATATAGATACCTTAAGGCGCCATGAAGTTGCTCCTGCTTCCGATGTGGTCTGGGGCGCGCGCATGGCCGGCGGACTTTTTTTCAACGGATCTCGCACATCTGTTGAAAGAAGTCCGCCTTGTTATTTCCTCCTCTCCGTCGTGTCCTCCCCTCCTTCCTGGTAAAACGGCATAAAAATACACCCGTCAGCATAGGCCGACCGGTGCTCCAAACCAACTTTTATCGCAACACCGGCAGAGCGCTCCAAACATACACCTTCAGAGCCTCTCCACCGTTTTTTTCACGCATGACAGACGCTCCTACTCTTTTCTATTCCGAATCACTGTGGCAAACATGGACGTTGCCCCCTCTCCGCCTATTATATCTTAGCATTATAATATACGACGAATCCTACTTTGTCAAGAGGAATCTCCCGGCTGTTGGCTTCGCATCGATCCGCCGGAGCGGCCAAATCCCAAACGTTCCATCAGCGGCGCGGGAGCGGCAGACCGGATGGGTCTGCCGCTCCCGCGCTGTCCCGAAACACTCCCCTCTATTCCGAGAGGCCCAGCATCCAGGCGAATTCCTCCAGTGTCCTGGGCTCTCCCTCCCCGGGAGCCTGCTTCCACGCCCGGCGCACCAGCCGGGCCGCCTCAAAGAGGATCGGGCGCTTTAGTCCGGCCTCCCGAATGACCGCATCATCGGCAAACACCGCCTCGGGCGGCGCGTCCGCCACGATCTGTCCGGCGCTGAACACCACCGCCCGGGTGGCGAACCGGTAGGCAAAGTCCACGTCGTGGGTGGAAACCACCAGGGTGATGCCCGCCGCGCTGAGCTTCTCCAGCGTCTCCTCCAGAAGGGCCGTGTTCTTGGGGTCCAGCGAGGCGGTGGGCTCGTCGAAGAGAATGATCTCCGGCCGCATGGCCAGGATATCCGCGATGCTGACCCGCTTCTTCTCCCCGCCGCTGAGGTACTGGGGAGAGCGCTGGCGGTAAGCCTCCAGGTCCATCCGCTCCACCGCCTCGTCCACCAGCCGCTCCACCTCCTCCAGGGGAAGGCGGAGGTTCATGGGGCCGAAGGAGATCTCGCTCTCCACCGTGGAGGCGATGATCTGGTTGTCCGCGTCCTGAAAGACGATGCCCACCTTTTTCCGCAGGGCGATCAGGTCCTTCTTCGTGTAGCAAACTTCCGCTCCAGCGGAATAGAGCTTCCCCTCCTGGGGCCGCAGAATCCCGTTGCACACCAGGAAAAACGTGCTCTTTCCCGCCCCGTTGTTCCCCAGGACCGCGATCCGCTCCCCCCGGCGGATATCCACGGAGATGCCCCGCAGAGCCGGGTCCTCGTCCGGATAGGCGTATACCACGTCCCGCAGGGAGAGGAGGGGCAGGGTATCCTTGGTCAAAACAGATCCACCCCTTTCCACTTGAGAAAAACCGTAAAGCCAATCAAAAGAAGCAGACATCCGCCGCACGCCGCCCCGTGACGCCAGCGAAAGGGCGCCCGGCGGGTGAGAAAGCGCAGCGTTCCGTCATAGCAGCGGGCCTCCATGGCGTCAAAGCAGGCGCCGCTGCGCCGGAACGAGGCGGCCAGAAGATTCCCGCTGATGTGGGTGAAGGTATACCAGGCGTTGTGCCGTCCGGCGTATCCCAGGCGGGACCGGGCGGCCACCGTCATCCGGTACTGCACATCCAGCAGGAGGAAAATATAGCGGTAGATGAGGTACATCAGCTCGATCACCAGCTTGGGCAGACGCAGGGTGCGGAGAACCTCCAGGATCTCCTGCATGGGTGTGGTGAGGCTTAAAAAGTAGAGGCAGGCCACCGCTCCGTAGGCCTTGAAAAACAGGAGGCCGGCACTGCGCAGTCCGGCCGGCGTGGCGCTGAGACAGATTCCAAAGAGCGGCAGGTCAAAAAAGCCCAGGGGCGCCTGAACCACCTCGAAGACGATCGCCAGGCAGCTGAATACGATAAACAGCACCGGAATCGTCATCAGGGAAAAGACGTATCGCGCAGGCGCCGCGCCGAAGACGAGGCAGCCCGCCAGCATCCCCAGGGAGACAAGGAGTCCCACCGCGGCCGAGTCCGCCCCCACGCAGAGCAGCAGGACCAGCACCGCAAAAATCGCTTTCAGGAGGGGATTGACCCCCCGCAGCCGGGAGCGCTGGGCATAGCAGTCTAGGGAGAGCATCCCGCCGCCATGAGTATGGCGGTGCCGTCTCCCCCTCAGGCCCGCGTGAGTCTGATGTGTGTGAACCTGATCCATGCTCTGTCCCTCCTTCCAGCAGCGCGCCGCGGAGGCCCGCCTCACGGCGGACCTCCGCGGCCGGATTCAGCAGCAGCCGAAACCGGCCCGACCGCCCGGGCGGTCACTCCGCGGCCTGCTTGCTGTACTTCTTTCGCGCCACCAGATAGCCAAAGCCAAAGCCGATGACAATGGCGCCGATGGCCGCCTGGAGACAGAACAGCAGGGACTCCGTCTCCCCGCCGGGCAGCTCGATGAGACTCTCCGCCCAGGGCTCATAGTCCGGGTCGATCTCCAGGATGGCCTCCTCCGCCGCGCCGTCCGCCCCGCCGAAATCGCTGTCCTCATTGATCAGCAGAGGATAAACCGCAATCCCCACACAGATCAGGAGCAGAACCAGAATGGTAATGACTGTTTTCTTATTCATGTTATCTGACCTCCTGCAGCATTCCGATCTCCCGCAGCTCGGGCTTGGCAAAGCTCTGGAGCAGCAGGAAGACCACCGCCGAAAGAATACCCTCGATCACTGCCAGGGGAAGCTGGGTCACGGCGAAGATGCCCATAAACTCCGCGATGGAGGCCCCCACGCCTCCCACCTCGCTGGGATGGGCAACGCCCAGCTGCACAGAGGTGATCACATAGGTAAAGAGATCCCCCAGAGCACAGGCCGCGCCCACGCTCACCGTCTGGTTGACGCGGCACTTCTTCATCAGCGCGTAAACACCCCAGCTGACAAAGGGCCCGGCAATGGCCATGGAGAAGGTGTTGGCGCCCAGGGTGGTGAGCCCGCCGTGGGCCAGGAGGATCGCCTGGAACAGCAGAACGATGATCCCCAGCACCGCCATCACCGGAGCGCCGAACATCACCGCGCCAAGGCCGGTGCCGGTGGGGTGGCTGGAGGACATGCCGAAGGCGCTGGGGATCTTCAGCGCCGAGAGGACGAAGGCGTAGGCCCCCATCATGGCCAGCAGCAGCACCGCCTTCCGATGCCGGGCCACGACGCGCCGGATGGCGATCAGCCCCCAGGCCAGGAAGGGCAGACACACCGCTCCCCAGGCCACGCAGTGTCCCAGGGGCAGATAGCCCTCCATGATGTGCATGGCGCTGCCGCTCACGCTCAGACAGCCGCAAAGGGACGCCGCGAAGGAGGCCGTCAGGGTCCTGCGCTCCCACTTTGTGTACTTCATGTTTCTCTACACACTCCTTTTCTTGCGATAGATCTCTGTGAATCTGAAAAATGTTGGAATATTGTGAATCCTTCCGCGCGCGACAGGACAATCACCACAGCCCGTTCAGAGCAAAAAGAAAGGCAGCCCCTCCGGCTGCCAAAAAGCACTCTCCAAAAGCAGACGAAGCCGTCCGCCAATTGAAAACGCGCCGAACACCGCAGCCACATTTTGCTCCCAAGCGGCAAAGCAGGTTTCCTGACTTGAGATCACCGCCTCCATACGCCTTCTCAGATCACTCCAATGGCGCTTGTATGGACGCTCCCTCTTACAGTGACGGGTTCGCTCCGGAGTCGCACCGGATTCCCTTTCCCCTTTCGGGACTTGGCCGCTCTCTTCAATTGTACGCTCCCCCGCTCCCTCTGTCAGAGGGGCGCGGACCGCGCTGGGGACAAATTTCTTCGCCTTTACTATGCCACAGTTTTCCCCCCTTGTCAAGGCATTTTTGCAAAGGCCCCTTCTCTGAACGCACCGCCTCCCGGCCGCAGCGCCTTCCTGTCCCGGGGCCGGCGGGCGGCCGGGCAAGGGGCGCGCCAAATTCCTTTTTTATCCGGCAAATTTTCCCTCCCGCCGGGCACAGCGGCGCGTCCTTTTGCGTCTGTCTATATAAAAGGGCGATGGGTTTTGATCGTCCAGGGAGGTGTACACAATGCAACTGTGGAAAAAGAGGCTCCTGGTCGCCGCGGGCGTGCTGCTGGCGTTGCTCTTTGCCCTCACCCGCTCCTGCCTGATGCCGGATGCCATCCCCGGTGTCACCTTCACCGTGGAGGCAGGCTCCGTCACGGCGGAGGGGATGCGCTATACCATCACCAACGACACCGACGGGGAACTGACCTTCGGCGCGGAATACCGCCTGGAGCGGAAGGGGCTTCTGGGGTGGCGGCACCTTTGGGAGAACTTCCTCCCCGCCGGATGGGACGCCGTCGGCTACTTTGTCAGTCCCCGCGGTACCAGTACCGAGGACTTCTCCTGGACCGGGCGGTACGGGACACTCTCCCCCGGCACCTACCGCATGGTGCGGGAGTACCGGTTGGCAGGGCGGAACTACGCCGCAACGATGGAATTCACTGTCCCGGACTGACCGCAACAAAAGCGCGTCACGCCGGCCCTCACGGGCCGGCGTGCCGTTTTTTCAGCTCAGGCGCAGAATCTCCCGCTTCAGGCGCAGGATGATCCGCTTCTCCAGCCGGGAGATGTAGCTCTGGGAGATGCCCAGCCGGTCGGCCACCTCCTTCTGGGTCTGCTCTTTTGTTCCGAACAGGCCGAAGCGCCGGACGATGATCTCCCGCTCCCGCTCGTCCAGTCTGGCAATGGCGTCGGTGAGGAGGGTACGGTCCACGTCCTCCTCAATGGGCCGGGAAACCTCGTCGCTGTCGGTGCCCAGGATATCGCTCAGAAGCAGTTCATTGCCGTCCCAGTCGGTGTTGAGGGGTTCGTCCAGGCTCACCTCCCCCTTCTGGTTCACATTCTTCCGCAGGTACATGAGGATCTCGTTCTCAATGCACCGGGAGGCATAGGTGGCCAGCTTGATGTTCTTGTCGTTTTTGTATGTATTGATGGCCTTGATCAGACCGATGGCGCCAATGGAGATCAGATCCTCGATGTTGATGCCCGTGTTCTCAAAGCGCCGGGCGATGTACACCACCAGCCGGAGGTTTCGCTCAATGAGGGTCTGCCGGGCCTCCAGCTCCCCCGCCGAGAGCCGCTCCAGCAGGATGGACTCCTCCTCCCGGGGCAGCGGCGGGGGCAGGGTGTCGCTGCCGCCGATGTAGTGGACCGTGTCTGGCGGCAAAATGCCAAGCCACATAAGAAGTCTACGCAGTTTTTGCCCCATGGCTCTCCGCTCCTTTCCGCTCTCCGCCCCAAAGTCCCACATATCCGCCCGCCGCGCTGAGCGGGTGCGGGGATACGCCGATGGGATAATCCCGCCAGACCTCGCCGCCGATGGTGACGCTCTGGCAGGTAAAGCACGCCAATTCTCCCGCCTCCTGCCCCAGGGACTGAAAAGGGAGTTTCCGATACCGCTGTTTCCCCAGAGGCTCCAGCGCCCTTTCCCAGACCACGCACACCACCTGACCGGTGTCCGGGTCCCGCAGGGTGTTGCCGGTGTCCCGAAGCAGAGGAACTGTAACGGACCTTTCGCCGCAGGTGATGGTGGCCGTCAGCACTTCCGCCGCCTGTCCGGGATCGGCGCAGCGGCGGAACACCACCGCCAGCACAAAGGCGCAGAACAGGGCGGACACCAGGAATACCACCCAGGGGCTGTCCGTCCGCCGCAGAATGGCCGCGCTCCCCACACAGGCTCCGGACAGCGTGCAGGACGCCGCCAGAAACAGCAGGTAGCGCCGCAGAAAGTACCGTTCCCGCCCCAGGGCGATGGATACCATCAGCAGGGATACGGCGCATTTGCCCGGCAGCGCGGCCAGAAACGCCCCGGCCGGTACCGCCGCCAGCACGGCGTACAGTCCGCCCAGCGACGCGGCGGCCAGTGTCCGCAGCCTCCGCACGGGCAGTCCCGTCAGCCCCGCGGTGCAGCAGAGCACCAGATAGTTGAGGACCGCGTTCAGGAGGAAGGTCAGATCCGCGTACACCACCGTCACTTCCGCTCGCCCCCCTTCGTCCATTGATTATAGGACAGGGCGGAAGAAAATCCGGTCGGAACCGCGGCGCGGGCAAAAAGAAAAGAGGGGCGTCCCCCTCTTTCCCCGCTCCGCCCCGGTCAGATCAGGGGCAGAATCAGGCCCAGCAGCAGCGCCAGCACCAACAGCCCAGTCACCACTCTGGCCACGATTTTTGCGGCCTTATTCATGTTCACTCTCCTCAGACAAAATTCGCCTGATGGCTTTCTCCGCCTTGCGGCGGGGCAGCATCAGCTCGTGTCCGCACCCCTCGCAGCGCAGCTTGATATCCATTCCAACCCGGTGGATGGTCCAGATCTTGCTGCCGCAGGGGTGCTGCTTTTTCAACTCCACCCGCTGGTTGAGTTTCAGGTCCATGGATTTGTTCGCCTCCTTGTGCCGAAGAAGCCCGATGGCGCATATAGTGGTCTTAGATTATCAAAACAGGACGGTATCTGCCATGAAATCAAGCCGAATTTTACCCGAGGGCTACACCCCTCCCTCCGCCGCTCCCCTGCCGCTGTCCGCCATCCAGGAGGCCATGGACCAGCGGGAGATCCTGGAAGCGCCGGTTCTCCGCTGTGACGCCGCCCACAACCTCCACGTCCGCTTTCGGGGGTATGAGGGGCTCATCCCCCGCTCCGAGGCGATCTCCCCCCTCGTCAGTGGAGCGGACAGGGAGATCGCGATTCTCTCCCGGGTGGGCCACAGCGTCCAGTTTGTCATCACGTCCCTGGCGATCACCGGCGCCGGAAAGCCCCTGCTCCTGCTCTCCCGGCGGGCAGCGCAGGAGCGCGCCCTCTCCTTTTTGCTGGAAAACTGCCCGCCGGGCACCGTTCTCCGGGGAAAAATCACCCGGCTGGAGCGGTTCGGCGCCTTTGTAGACATCGGCGCAGGCGTGGTGGGCCTGCTGCCCCTGGATCACATCTCCGTGGCCCGGATCACCCACTCCGCCCAGCGCTTCACCGCCGGGCAGAATATTCTGTGCGCCGTGGCCGCGGTGGACCGGGCGGCCCTTCGCTTCACTCTGACCCACAAGGAGCTGCTGGGAACCTGGCTGGAGAACGCCGCCCTGTTCGCCCCGGGGGAGACGGTCACCGGCCGCGTCCGGGGCGTGAAGGACTACGGC
>CALXDE010000039.1 GCA_944386965.1 uncultured Oscillospiraceae bacterium | reverse complement strand
CTCACGGAGATCGCCACCAAGCGCCTGACGGCCATCAAGGAGTATGTGGAGTTCGGCTCAGGGTTCAAGATCGCCATGCGGGATCTGGAGATCCGGGGGGCGGGGAACCTGCTGGGCCCCGAGCAGAGCGGCTACATGATGAGCGTGGGCTACGACATGTACCTCCAGTTGCTGGAGGAGGCCGTGGTGGAGGAGCAGGGCGGAGAGAAGAAGGTGGTCACCGAGTGCTCGGCGGACCTGACCCTCTCGGCCAACATCCCGGAGAGCTATGTGCCCTCCGCCGAGCAGCGGATGGACCTGTACCGCCGGATCGCCGGCGTCCGCGGCACCGAGGACGCCGCGGACCTCCTGGACGAGCTCATCGACCGCTACGGCGAGCCCCCCAAGAGCGTCCACGCCCTGCTGGACGTGGCCCTGCTGCGGGCCGCGGCCAGCGCCGTGGGGGTGACGGAGATCGTGCAGCGGGGAGATGCCCTGCGCTTTACCCTCCAGGTGGTGGAGGTGGAGTCGGTGGTGAAGGTCTGCGGCCTGAGCAAGTACCGGGGGCGCATCCGTCTGGCGGCGGGGGAGGTGCCCTGCCTCACCCTGACGCTGCGCAGGGACGAGAACGTGCTGGAGGCCGCCCTCACCCTGGTGGAGGATCTGAAGCTGGCCCGGGAGGAGCGGGCCGGGCGGGGCGGCAATCAGGAAGGAGAGACGCCATGAAGAAGCGGCTGTGCGCCCTGCTGGCGGCGGGCCTGCTGGCCCTGACCGCCTGCGCCGGCGGAACGGACAGGGAGAGCCTGGCCTACACCCTGGCGGGGCTGGACCCCCAGGAGACGATGCTGACGGTGAACGGCCGGGCGGTGAGCGCGGAGCTGTACCTCTATTGGCTCCAGTACGCCTGCACCGTGGCGGAGAGCACCGGGGCGGTGGATGAGAGCGGGGCGCTGGACTGGGACTATGTCTACGCCGACGGTGTCACCGCTGAGGAGTATATCCTGGAGGAGGCGGTGAACCAGGCCCGGCTCTACCTGCTCATTGAGGAGTGGGCGGAGACATATGACGCGGACCTCACCGCCCAGGAGGAGGACGCGGTGGACGAGGAGATCGCCTACTACGCCCAGCAGCTGGGGGGCGAGGCGGACTACGAGACGTACCTGGCCCAGATCGGCATCAGCGCGGCGGCCAACCGCCGTCTGACGGCGGACTTCTACCGCTATGACAATCTGCTGGAGCTGACCAAGGCGCCGGACAGCCCCCTCTATCTCGACGACGAGACGCTTTATCAGTACGAGGGCGTCACGCCGGGGGCCATCCTGGTGGACCACATCCTGTTCTTCACCAGCGGCGACGCCGAGGACGACCAGCTCCGCCGCGACACCCTCCAGCAGGTCCGGGACTCCCTTCTGGAGGCGGAGGGGAGCTTCCGCGTCGACCTGTTCAACACCATCGCCGACACCTACAGCGAGGACACCGGACGCGCCTACTACCCCAACGGCTACCTGGTGACCGAGGACGCCAACTTCGTGGAGCCCTTTCTGACGGCGGCCCTGGCCCTGGAGGAGGACGGAGAAGTCAGCCAGGTGGTGGAGAGCGAGTACGGCTACCACCTGCTGATCCGCAAGCCCATCCGGGACTATGTGGCCGACGCCTACCTGGGGGAGCTGCTGCTGGAGGCCGGGGACAGCGCCCGGGTGGCGTACAGCGCGGCCTATGAGTCGCTGGACCGCCGGGCCTACTACGCGGCCTACCGGGAGCACCTGGAGCAGGCCGCCCGGGCCCTCCGGGAGGAGGCGGAGAATACCGGCGAAACTGAGACAAATTTGCAGGAATAGCGGCGGAAAACCGGGGAATTTCCCGCCGCCGGTTCAGACGGGCGCGCCCGCGGAATAGGATGTTCCGCGGGCGCTTTTTTGCCCGCCCGCGCCGGAGGAAGCGGACCGGAAACCGGGAAAAAGTGCGGGGATTGTGAATTTGTGCGCAAATATGCCAAAATATTAACGTTGAAACTTGTAGAAAGTGCTGGACACCGGAGGGGATTTCGTGTATAGTAAAGCCAGATGCTTCAAAAAGATTGCCCGTGCGCCGGCGACCAAGGCCGGCGCCGCCGTTTGAGCAAAAAGAGGTGAAAAAGGATATGGCACAGTCTTTCTTCGGGGGGATTCATCCCCACGACAAAAAGGCCGCGACCAACAAAAAGCCCATCGAGCCCCTGCCGCCGCCGGCTCAGGTGGTCATTCCCATGTCCCTGCACATCGGCGCCCCCTGCAAGCCCTGCGTGGCGGTGGGGGACCATGTGAATGTGGGACAGCGGATCGGGGAGATGACCGCCTATGTCAGCGCCCCCATCCACGCCAGCGTCTCCGGCACGGTGACGGCCGTGGAGCCCCGGCCCCACTTCGGGGGCGGGGAGGTGCTCAGCGTGGTCATCGACAACGACTACCAGGACACCCTGGACCCCTCGGTCAAACCCGTGGAGCACCCGGAGGACCTCAGCGCCCAGGAGCTGGTGGAGATCGTCAAGAACGCCGGCATCGTGGGCCTGGGCGGCGCCACCTTCCCCACCCATGTGAAGATCGCCTCGGGCCTGGGAAAGGTGGACACCGTCATCGTCAACGGCTCGGAGTGCGAGCCCTACAACACCAGCGACCACCGCATCATGCTGGAGTATCCCGAACAGGTCATCGGCGGGGCCAGGCTTCTGGCCCGGATGTTCGGCGTGGATAAGGTCCACATCGGCGTGGAGGACAACAAGCGCAACGCCGCCCAGATCCTTCAGCAGAAGATCAGCGAGGAGGCGGCGCCGGTGGTGGTGGACGTGCTCCGCACCCGCTATCCCCAGGGGGCGGAGAAGCAGCTGTGCCAGTCCATCACCGGCCGGCAGGTGCCTCCGGGGGGGCTGCCCGCGGCCATCGGCTGCGCGGTGTTCAGCGTGGACACCACCGCCGCCATCTGGCGCGCGGTGTACCAGGGGATGCCGGTGATCCGCCGCGTCGTCACCGTGTCCGGGTCCGGGGTGGCGGAGCCGAAAAACCTGGAGTGCCGCATCGGCACGCTCCTCTCGGACCTGCTGGACTGCTGCGGCGGCGTGGACGAGCGCACCTACAAGCTCCTGATGGGCGGGCCCATGATGGGCAACGCCCAGTACCGGGCCGACGTGCCGGTGGGCAAGTGCACCAACGCCATCCTGGCCTTTGCCGGGGACGAGGAGCGCACGGCGGCCAATCCCACCTGCATCCGCTGCGGCAAGTGCGCCAGCGTCTGCCCCATGCGCCTGCAGCCTTTGTTCCTCTATCTCTACCAGCGCAAGGGCATGGTGGCGGAGCTGGAGAGCGCCAACGTGCTGGACTGCATCGAGTGCGGCGCCTGCGCCTATATCTGCCCGGGCCGGCTCCACCTGGTCCAGGCCATGCGCACCGGCAAGCAGCAGGTCAACGCCGCCCGGGCCGCCGCCAAGGCGTCCGCGGCGAAGAAGGAGGGTGAGACGGCGTGACAGATTATAAAGAACTCAAGCTCCGGGCCTCCTCCTCCCCCCATATCCGCACCCGGGAGGATACCCGGGCCGTGATGCTGGACGTGATGATCGCCCTGCTGCCGGCCCTGGCCTTCGCGGTGTACAACTTCGGCCTGCGGGCCCTGGCGTCCGCGGTGGTTTCCGTGGCCGGGGCCGTGGCTTTCGAGGCGATCTACCGCATCCTGGTGAAAAAGCCCCAGACCGCGGGGGATCTGTCCGCGGCGGTGACGGGCATGCTCATCGCCTTTGTCTGCCCGGTGAACATCCCCTACTGGACGCTGCTCATCGCGGACTTCTTTGCCATCGTCCTGGTCAAGCAGCTCTACGGCGGACTGGGGAAGAACTTTCTCAACCCGGCCCTGGCGGCCCGGGCGTTCCTCTTCTCCTGGGCGGGGATCATGAGCACCTGGGTGCTGCCCGGGTCCCGGACGCCCCTGATCGGGGCGGTGGATGTGATGACCTACCCCACCCCCATGTCCTTCCTCCACACCAATGACCTCTCCGGCCTGCGGGAGGTGTACGACCTGGGGGACCTGTTCATCGGCAACATCGGCGGGTCCATGGGGGAGGTGTCCGCCATGTGCCTGCTGTTCGGATTCATTTACCTGCTCTGGCGCCGGGTCATCACCTGGACCATCCCCGTGTCCTATGTGGGCACGGTGGCGGTGCTGACCTTCCTCTTCCCACGGGGCAATGACCCCATGACCTGGATGCTTTACAACATCCTGGGGGGCGGACTGATGCTGGGGGCCATCTTCATGGCCACGGACTACGTCACCTCCCCCGTCAGCCGGAAGGGGCAGCTGCTCTACGGGTTTGGCTGCGGGGCCCTGACCGTGTTTATCCGCTATTTCGGCGCCTATGCCGAGGGTGTGTGTTACTCCATTTTGTGCATGAATCTGTGCGTCTGGCTCATTGACAAGGCCATGAAGCCCCGCCGCTTCGGCGTGGCCAAGAAGCCGGTCTTTCGCGGGAAGGGGGCGGCTGAGAAGTGAGTAAGGGCAAGAAAAAGGCTGTCCAGTCCCCGGAGGCGCCGGCCAACAGGGCCGGGGGCCTGCGGGCATCCCTGGACGGGCAGTACATCGGAAAGCTGGCGGGCATCCTCCTGGGCATCACCGCTGTCACGGCGCTGCTGCTGGGCGCGGTGAACTACGTCACCGCCCCGGTCATCGCCGCGGCCACCGAGGAGAAGCGGGTGGAGGCCATGCAGCAGGTGCTCCCCGCCGAGGCGTACCCGGCGGTGGAGGGCTTCCCGGCGGAGGGAGAGACGTTCTCCAGCGCCGCCGGCAGCGCCACCGTCACCGCCCTCTCCCAGGCGGTCCAGGACGCGCCCATCGGCTATGTGGCGGAGGTCACCGCCAACGGCTTTGGCGGCGCCATCGATATGGTGGTGGGCGTGAATCCTGAGGGGATGGTGACAGGCGTATCCATCATCAACGACGCCGAAACCCCCAACGTGGGCAGCAAAGTGGTGGGCGACCAGACGGTGCTGGACCAGTTCATCGGCCTGGGGGGCGAGATCACCGTCAACGGCGGAGACAACGGCTTTGACGTTGTCTCCGGCGCCACCGTCAGCACCAACGCGGTGGCCGCCGGCGTCAACGCGGCTATCGCCGCCGTGGAGGCAAGGATGCCCGTATTAGAGAGCGCGGAGGAGGGCTGAGGAAGATGAATTTCAAAAAACAGCTCAAGGAGGGCCTGCTCACCCAGAACCCGGTGCTGGTGCAGCTGCTGGGCATGTGCTCCACCATGGCCATCACCACCTCGCTTTCCAACGGCCTTGGCATGGGGGTGTCGGTGACCATCATCCTCACCCTCTCCAACATCATCATTTCCGCCCTGCGCAGGATCATCCCCGACAAGGTCCGCATCGCCGCCTATGTGGTGGTCATCGCCGGCTTTGTCACCATGGTGGACCTGCTGCTCAAGGCCTATCTCCAGGAGATTTCCGAGAGCCTGGGGGTGTTCATCCCCCTGATCGTGGTCAACTGCATCATCCTGGCCCGGGCGGAGGCCTTCGCCTCCAAAAACGGGGTCTTGGCCAGCGCGGTGGACGGCATCACCCAGGGCATCGGCTACACCCTGGTGCTGCTCATCATGAGCGTGGTCCGGGAGTTCCTGGGCAGCGGCACCTTCGGCTCCGGCGTGCTCAATGGCGGGGCGGGCATCCGCGTCTTCCCCGCCGAGTACGGGGCGCTGATGCTGGTGCTGCCGGTAGGCGGCTTTTTGACCCTGGGGTGCCTGATCGCCCTGGTGCAGTGGGTGCAGAACCGGCAGAAGGAGGGCAGGAAGTAAATGGATTGGAAAAACCTTTTGACCATCTCCCTGGGGGCGATCCTGGTCAACAACTTCATCCTGGTGCAGTTTTTGGGCTGCTGCCCGTTCCTGGGCGTCAGCAAGAAGATGGACACCGCCGTGGGCATGGGCT
>CALXDE010000038.1 GCA_944386965.1 uncultured Oscillospiraceae bacterium | reverse complement strand
ACTGTTCAGCGGCCAGGGAACCCACCACCGTACCGCAGTTCATGCCGGAGAGGTAGGCCGCGTTGTAGCCGGAGAAGCCCTTGTTGCGCTGCTCCTCCTCGCCGTAGTTGCTGATGAAGGTGTTGAGCGCCACCAGCACCAGCCCCTCGCCCACGCCCAAAAGCACGCTGCCGCCGATGAGGAACCACAGCGTCGGCGCAAAGCCGCACATGGCAAGCCCCACCATCACCAGCGTCCCGCCAATGGCAATCTGCTTTCTTGTGCCCATCCAATCCACCAGGAAGCCCCCCAGCAGAGACGTGATGGCGGCGAACAGCACTTCCGCGGACAGCGGCATAGCCACCGCCAGCTCCTGCTGGATGCCCATGGACTCGTCCCACAGCTGCATGCCGTACACCGGCAGGAAGGCGGTGGACATATTGCCGGCAAAGAAGCTCAAAAACGCGATGGGACGGACGATCCCCACGTCCTCGAGCAGACGCCGCTTCCGCTCCCGCCGGTTGCGGCGCAGGGCGTCCACAAACACGGTGGCCTCGGAGAAGAGCAGGATGCAGGTCACCACGATCATCAGCAGCGTCAGCATCGTCTCCCGGATCAGCGCCTCGTTGGCGGCGGTGAACGCGTAGAGATCCGCTCCCACCTCGATCAGGCCGATGACGCGGCCGAGCTCATCGGTGATGGGCGCCAGGGTGAAGGCGTAGTGCCCCTCCGCGCTGGAAAACGCGGACATCTGCTGGAGCTGGCCAGTCTCATAGATCATCTCCTCCATGGAGCCCTCGAACACGCCGCTCATAGGATAAACCACGTTGTTCAGCCCCTCGTCGGAGTAGACAATGCAGACAACGTCGTTGATCTCCCGGTACACCGTGCAGTAGGCGCCGTCGTCGTTGAGGTCGCTGAGCATGATCTCCTTGACCGAGGAGTCGATCCGCTGATAGGCCGGGCTGTTGAAGTCCTCCGGGGAATCCAGACTGCGGATATCCTCCGGGGCGAAATCCCGGGCCAGCATCACCGCCAGATTGGTCATCTTGCTGGCCCGCTCCTCCACGTACCGCTGGTTCAGATCATTCACCAGCACAGCGGATACCAGCACGGCGCTGAGCATGGCGGTGATGATCACCGCCAGCTGGATGCGGCCCTTTATGGTGATTCTGATCAGCCAGCGGGCATGGAGAACGTACCCGATGCCGCACAGCAGCAGCACCGCCAGGAGCACAAGGGCGGCGCAGGCCGCCCAGCCCTCGAACTGGACCGCCGGAGACTTCTCCACCTCGGCGGTGTTGAGCAGCACATTTTCCTGGGCGTCCTCGGCATAGATGTAGTAGTCATAGATGTTGTAGTCATTTACCGCGTCGTAGTAATACTCGCAGTAGATGGTAGCCAGCGTCCCCTCCGGGGTGATGGCAAGGAAGGAGTAGATCGGTAGCTCGTTGAACGCCTCCGGCGCCGCGCCCAGCGTCTCTCCCTGACCCACCACTGTCTCCACCGTGCCGTCGGCCAGGATGCGCCGGATCTCCCGCTGCCCCACATCGTTGAAATAGACGCTGCCGTCCGGCCCGCAGGCCAGATTGGTCGCGATGCTGTAGAACGCCTCCGTGCCGTGTTCCTCGGCGTTATACAGGCAGCTGTGGCTGCCGTCCTCCGCGGCCAGCCACACCGAGCCGTATTTATCGCTGAAGCAGACCTGGAGCTCCGGCGTAATGGCGCAGTACATCACAAAGCGGTAGGCGCCCTGATAGGTGTAGGCGGCCACCTGTGTCAGTTCTCCGGTTTCTGTATCCAGGCGCTGGAGATCCAGCCGGGACATCCCCACCCGCACGAAGTAGAGGGACCCATCCCGCCAGGTAAGCCCCATGACCCGGTTGCGGTTCTCGCCGCCTGTCTCCCCGTGATCCTCCTCATACAGGAAATCCACAAACGTTCCGCTGCTGTCGAAAACGGCAATGCGCTCGCTCTCCACGCTTTTTCCGTCATCCCCCAGCAGGCGGTCATGCACATACAGGTTGCCCGCCTCGTCGCTGGCGAGGGTCTGGGCGTAGTAAAACCCCTTGCTCTCCTTTCCGCCGGAGATGGTGCGGACATACCGGTTCTCCTGGTCCAGGACCAGGATGCTGGTGCTCCCGTTGGCAATGACGTATTTCTTCCCGTCCCGCCCGTAATGGAAAGCCGTCGGGTCGCCGATGTACACCGTCTCGCTGCGGGGGTCCAGCGTCAGCGCTCCCCAGCCGGCCAGGGTCGTCACGCCGCAGAGCACCGCCAAAAGGACGCACAGCGCCCCCCGATACTTCTTCCAAATCGCTTTCACAGTCTCTCCCTTCCTCCGGACCCGTCAGGGCCGAATGGTCACCATATACTTGTTTACAATCGCGCTGGGCCGGTAGCGGAGCTTGTTGATCCGGAGCCCCTCCAGCCCCATATCCTCGCACCAGTTCAGCGCCGGCGGATGCCCGGGCAGCGTGGCGCAGTGGTAGCTGAGATAGTAGGTCAGCCCGCGGTAATTTTCGACATTTTTCTGAAAGGAGTAGCAGGCGCAGTTTCCCAGCGTCTCCCCCAAGGCAAACGCCACCGCCTCCCCATCCAGGTAGACCAGACCGCCGTAGTAGCGGGCCGGGTCCCAGATTTCGCCAATCCGGGCAAAGGCGTTCCGCTCGCAGCCGAAATAGCAGTCCTCGCAGGCGTGCCATCCGCACCAGCGGTCAAACACCTCCAGCATATCCGCGAAGCTGTCCGGACCCAGGCTGCGAAATTCCACGCTCCCCTGTGTCTCAAAGAGCTTCAGCTCCCGGCGCTTGCTCTTGTTTTCTCCGCCCTCCAGATTCACGAAATCCGGCACCCGATAGACGTAGTCGCTCCAGTCCCGGTCAAAGCTGCACTCCACCCGCGCCCCCGCGCCCTGAAACAGGGGCAGCCACATCTCCGGCACATAGGCGAACACGGCGGAATACGCCGCTTCCCGGAACATCTCCCGGACCAGCGCCATGGCCTCCCCCAAGCGGCGGGAGGGGCCGGGCATCAGGATCGCCACAGGGCGCCGGTCCAGGTTGATGTAAACAATGGTCAGCGTGTCCCCCACCATGCGCCAGCGGTAGTGGAAAATCAGATCCCACGCCCAGAAGTTGGTGAAGGACAGGTCAAAAAAGATGCTCTCCGCGCTGTAGCGGTCCACCATGGCCCGGTCGGCGGGCTGAAAGGTCTGAAAGCCATAGCGCTGGGCGAGCTCCTCATGGCGCTCCCGCGTATACCGGCACAACTGATTTGGCGCTTTTCCAATCTCTGTCTGTACGAACATGCAAATCCTCGCCTCATGTCTCTTGTTTTATCAGCATTCCGTCTGCCAGGCGGAACACCCGGTCACAGCCATCCAGCGTCTCCTCCCGGGCGGAAAACACCACACAGGTCCGCCCATCCCGCTCCTCCGGCACCCGGTCGGTCAGCAGGATATCCGAGCCCCGCCCCCAGGCGATCCGGCGGCGCAGCGACGCGCCGTTGTACCGGGCCAACTCGATCCCTCCGTAATAAATGGTTCCGCCGGTGGGGCGCAGCATCCCGGTCATCAGCTTTTCCAGCGTGGTTTTTCCGGTCCCGGTTGCGCCCCAGACGCCCAGCACCTCCCCGGGATGCAGCCGCAGCGATACGCCCCGGAGCACCGGCGCCTCCCGATCCGGATAGGAGAAGGACACATCCTTGAGCTCAAAGACACTGCCCATGGGCGGCAGGTCCATGTCCCCCAGGGACCGCTTGACCGCCAGGGGCAGCAGGGCCCGGATGTCGCCCATCGCCCGCCCGGCCCGCGCCGCGCGCAGCAGAACCGCCAGCGGCAGCGCCGCGGCCGGGACATACAGCAGCGCCGTCTGCGCCAGGCGCGCCGCGGAGTATCCCCGCTCCAAAGCAAGGCAGAACAGCGGCACCGTCAGCAGCACGAGGACCGGCCAGATCAGCCACAGCAGGCCCTCCGCCCAGCGCCCCCCCTGTTCGACCGGAATCGGACGCCGGATGCCCAGCCTCTGGTCCACGCTCCGCCGCTGCAGCCACTCCCGGCGCCGCCGCTCTTCCGAGCGGTCCGGCCCGCGCAGGCCCCCCAGCAGGAACACCAGCGCCGCCGCGGCATACAGCGCCAGGGCTGTCCCCGCCGCCGCGGCAAATCCCTCCGCGGAGCGCTCCGCCAGGCTGGGAACTGCCGCCAGCAGGGCCACAAGCCCCCACAGGGCGCTCAGAAGCCAGGACAGCACCCGCTCAGCCCCGTCCCGCAGGTCGGCCAGCCGCAGCGCCGCCGTGACAGGGTCCTCCAGCTCCGCGGCAGCGTACAGCCGCTCGCCCAGCACCGCCGCCACGGTCAGCGCCCCCTTCTGGGAAACCCGCTTGACCACCATGCGGCCGCTGAACACCAGCAGGCCTTCCAGGGCGGCCAGGGCCAGGATGGTCCCCGCCACGCCCCAGAACGCGGCCAAGTCCGCCGCCAGCACCATATCGGACAGGGCGCTGTGGACCTGGCGGGCCAGCAGCCCCCACAGGCCGCCGCCCAGCAGTCCCCACAGCACCAGCACAGCCCCCTCATACCAGCTGACGCTGCCCAGCAGCTTTCCCACAAGGCCGACGCCGGAGAGGACTTTTTCCGGGAAATCCCGGCTCACGCAGTAGGCCTCCGGCTGAAACTGCCGGCTGTTTTTGGCGGAGAGATAGATCCGCCGCCCGCTGCCCTCGTCCTGAAAGTAGAGGCGTCCCAGCCAGTCCGGCAAAATCGCCTTGTCCATTCCATCCCGGTCCCGGGCCAGCAACGGCCCAGAGGCGGAGCGATACCAGTCCCCATCCAGGGTGGTGGGGATCAGGATCAGCTCCGTCCGCTCGTTGAGAAAGCCTACCGCCTCCTCCAGATTCCGGACATCCCCCGGAAATGCCGGGCCCGCCATGCGGAAATAGCGCAGCAGCCGCCTGACGCCGGGAAAAGTGCCGGTCTGTTTGACCACACTAGACAAGACTGCGCACCTCCTCTTCCACAAATACGCCCCGCTCCCGCAGGGTCGTCCGGCCCTCCTCAATGCGGCAGGCCACATCTCCCCTGCGCAGCAGGTTCTGATCCTCCGTCAGCAGCACCGCGCCGACGCCCCGCCGGCGCAGATTGCCGATCAACTGATCCTCCGTCTCCGCGTCCAGCCGCCCGGTCAGTCCGTCGCACACCAGGAAGGGCGTCCCCCGGGCAAAGGCGCAGGCAAATTCCAGCAGGATCTTCTCCCCCTCCGACAGGGAGCGCACCGGCGTGTCATACCCGCGCCCGCGCAGGAGAATGCTCCGGTGCAGCAGCGCGTCCGAGGCCGCCTCCATCACTGCGTAGTCCGTAATGGAGCGGATTCCCGCGGCGATATTTTCCCGCACCGTCCCCTCCGGGAAGGGCACGCCGCCGCCCAGCAGCGTGATATTCCCGCAGACCTCCCGGCTGCCGAGCTCCGAGGCGTTCACGCTGCCCAGATACACTTCGCCCTGGGCAGGCCGCTCCAGCCCGGAAACCACACCGGCCAGCGCCGTACGCACCGCTTTCTCCCCGGCTACCACCAGGATCTCCCCCCGCCGGACGGTGAAGGTGACGCCCTTGGCCAGCAGCTTGCCACCCTGGCTGGTCCGCAGGGACACGTTTTGTACGGTCAGCGTCCCTGCCTCCACGCCGCTGAGGGCCGGTGCGGTGTCCTCCGCCCCTGGAAGCGTGCGGTCCGCCTCTTCCCTGAGCCAGCGGGAGAGGGCCCGCTCCGCCAGCAGCTCCGGCAGAGCGCCCATAGAAACCGCCGCCGCCGCGGCCAGCGCCCCACAGCCCAACAGGTCCGCCGCGCCGGCCCGCCCCGCGGTCATCTCCATGAGGCAGGCGCACAAAACCAGCAGCAGCTCTCCCGCCGCCGCTATGTACCAAATCTCCCGCAGGCGCTCTGCCCCTGCCGGGCGGAAGGCTCCGCCGGCCCGGCTGACCCAGCGCTGAAAGCACGTCTGGTTCTCGCCCCGCAGGCGGCTCTCCTCCAGCCGCTCCAGATCAGCGGCCGCCAGGTCCGCCCCATAAAACCGCTCCCGGGCCGCCATCTGTACATCGCTGTACAACACCTCCCGGCTGCGCAGACAGAGCGCCGCGAACACCGCGGCCACTGCCGCGCCGAAGATGCCCGCCACCAGATCCTGAACCGCCACCGCCGCCAGACACACCGCGGCGCTGACCAACTGGAGGACGCAGGCCGCCTCCCTAGCCGCGGCCGCCGGGCCGCCGGCGCATCCCCGCAGCAGGACGTCCAACCGGAAGCCGTCGATCCTCCGGAACCGGGCGGCCTCGCTGCCGTCCAGCCGTTCCCGGAGCGCCCGGCCCTCCCGCTCGCTCCGGTCCCTCCGGCAGCGCCGGATCAGCCAGAGCTGGCCGGCCACCGCCGCCGCCTGCAGCAGGACCACTCCACCCAGCTCCAGACACACGGACAGCCCTCCGCCCGTCTGGGAGGAGGACAGTCCTGCGGCAATGGTGCGAAACTGAATGGCCAGAATCCCATAGCAGACCGCCACAAACAGCTGCGCCGCGGCCAGCAGCGCCGTCACGGCCGGGGCGGCCGCCCGGACCGCAGTCCGGTTCCCGCCGCCCTCGTCCGTCCGCTCCGCGCCGCCGGCAAAGCAGACCGCCACGCCGGTGAATCCAGCCTCAAACGCGCTCCTGGACAGGACCCGCGCCCCCTCCTCCGGAGAGTTCACATAAACTTTCCCGCCCCGCACGCCGGTGACCACCACAAAGGAGCGAAAGCGCCAGTGGGCGATCAGCGGCATGGGCGCCCGGCAGAGCTCCGCATAGGACATCTGATAGCCCTGGGCATAGAGCCCCCTGGACTGGGCCGCAGACACCAGATCGGCGGCACTGGCAATGCGCTGCCGCGCCAGGTCCTCCAGATTGGCGGGCCTGCCGTAATAGGACAGCACCATTGCCAGCGCTGCCGCCGCATTTTCCTCGGGGCCGGACTGCAGGATCAGCTCTACACAGCCTATGGGCTGACGTTCTTTCACCAAGCTCACACCCTCTCTCCTACGATCTCAGATACTCCCACGGCGTCATCTCGCTGATGATGACGTCCATTTCGCACAGCGTCCCCGTATCGATGGTCAGTCCTCCGGCTCCGGCCTGGGACCAAGTGCCCGTAGTCTCCTCGGACCCGGCCAGCAGCGTCACCCGGATCTCCACGATATTCTCGTTCTGGGGGACGATCTCGCTGGTGTAAAAGCGGCCCAGCGCCTCGCTGATGTCTGTCTCCGTAATCGGATAGGTGGAGATGTCGCTGACCAGGCCGTACACATAGCCGTAGTCCTCCCCCCCGGAGGAACCGGGGTAGACCTGCACCTCCATGCCCTTCTTGATGGACTGGGCCAGGGCGGAGGGGACATAGGCCCGGATCTCCGCCTCGTTGAAGGAATCCACAGAGTAATTGGTGATGCCTGCCACCAGATCGCCCATCTGGAGCAGATCGCCCGCCTGGATCAGATCCACCACCCGGCCGGAGACAGGCGTGTAGATCATGGAGGCCGCCTCATACGCCTGATAGAGCGCTTCCAACGCCTCCTGGGACGCCTGGGACGCCCGGGCAGTCTCGATCTCCCGGAGCAGCTCCTCCTGGGGCACAACGGCGATCAGATCACCGGCCTGGACCGTATCGCCCACCTCCACCTGGACATAGGACACCAGGCCCTCCGCCTGACTGGTCACCTGCTCGATCCCATACTGGGGAAACACGATGCCGGTAATCTCCACACTGCGGACAATCGTCCCCGTAAAGCTCCAGATGCACAGCCCCACCGCCGCGATGAGCAGCACTGCCGCCGCCAGCCAGGTCACCGGCGGCACGATCCGGGGGCGCCGGAATGCCGGCGGCCGGTCGGTTTCCGAGGGCTCGCGGGTAAAGATGTGATCAGATTCCATATGCGCTCACTCCTCTATAAAGTCAAACATCCCGTCTTCCGACACCATGATCCACGGCGAGCGGCCGGTCA
>CALXDE010000037.1 GCA_944386965.1 uncultured Oscillospiraceae bacterium | reverse complement strand
GATCTGGAGCGGGAGCGGGGCATTACGATCCTGGCCAAAAATACCGCCATCCAGTACGGCGATACCAAGATCAACATTGTGGACACCCCGGGCCACGCCGACTTTGGCGGCGAGGTGGAGCGCATCTTGAAGATGGTCAACGGCGTCATCCTTCTGGTGGCCGCCGCCGAGGGCCCCATGCCCCAGACCCGTTTCGTCCTCTCCAAGGCCCTGGAGCTGGGTCACCGGGTGATTGTGGTGGTCAACAAGATCGACCGCCCTGACCAGCGCATCCACGAGGTCATTGACGAGGTGCTGGAGCTGCTGCTGGACCTGGACGCCACCGATGAGCAGCTGGACAGCCCTATGCTCTTCTGCTCGGCCCGCCAGGGGATCTGCTCCTACACCCCCGACGACCTGGGCACCGACCTCAAGCCCCTGTTTGAAACGATTCTGGAATACATCCCCGCCCCGGAGGCGGACGTGGACCAGCCCTTCCAGATGCTGGTCAGCTCCATCGACTACAATGAGTTCGTGGGCCGCATTGCCATCGGCCGCATTGAGCGGGGCGTGGTGAAGCAGAACCAGGAGATTGCCGTGTGCAACTACCACGATCCCGACGCTGTCCCCCGGAAGGCAAAGGCTACGGCTATCTATGAGTTTGAGGGGCTGGGGCGCAAGGCGGTGACCGAGGCTACCGCGGGCAACATCATCGCCATGAGCGGCATCGGCGACATCACCATCGGCGACACCATCTGCGATCCCGGCGCCCTGGAGCCCATCGAGTTTGTGAAGATTTCCGCCCCCACCATGGAGATGACCTTCTCCGTCAACGATTCCCCCTTTGCCGGGCGGGAGGGCAAGTTTGTCACCTCCCGGCAGCTGCGGGACCGCCTGTTCCGGGAGACGCTCAAGGACGTGTCCCTCCGGGTCAGTGAGATCGAGGGTTCCACCGACGCTTTCAATGTGGCCGGCCGCGGGGAGATGAGCCTCTCCATCCTCATCGAGACGATGCGCCGGGAGGGCTACGAGTTCCAGGTTTCCCCGCCCCGGGTCCTCTATCAGGAGATCGACGGGAAGAAATGCGAGCCCATTGAGCGACTGGTGGTGGACGTGCCCAGCGACAGCGTGGGCGCGGTCATCGAGAAGATCGGCTCCCGCAAGGGCGATCTGGTGGAGATGACCCCTGTGGGTGAGCGGATGAAGATCGAGTTTCTGGTGCCCTCCCGGGGCCTCTTCGGTTACCGCAACGAGTTCTTGACCGACACCAAGGGCGAGGGCATCATGGCCAGCGTCTTTGACTCCTATGCCCCCTTCAAGGGAGAACTCAGCCGCCGGAACACCGGCTCCCTGGTGTCCTTCGAGACGGGCGAGAGCGTCACCTACGGACTCTACAACGCCCAGGAGCGGGGCGCCCTGTTCATCGGCGCCGGCGTGCCGGTGTATGCGGGCATGGTGGTGGGCGTCAGCCCCAAGCAGGACGACATCACGGTCAACGTGTGCAAGAAGAAGCAGCTGACCAACATGCGGGCCAGCGGCAGCGACGACGCTCTGCGCCTGGTGCCGCCCCGTCAGCTGAGCCTGGAGCAGTGCCTGGAGTTCCTGGCGGACGATGAGCTGTTGGAGGTCACCCCCAAGAGCCTGCGCATCCGCAAGAGCATCCTGGACCATGAGAAGCGCATGAAGGCGATTATGAAGACCCGCAAATAATTTGCCCGCGGAAGGGGACTTCCGGCGGCAGGACGCGCCAGCCAAGCGCCCCGGCACAGCTCGTGCCGGGGCGCTTGATCGTTTGGAGGCCAATCATTGTGAAATGATAAACGATCCTTGACAACCGGCGGGACGCTTTGGTATGCTGAACACAACAGAGACGACAATTTCACAGGCGGATGATCGATTCAGGAGAGCCCGCCCCACCGGGCGGCACCGAAGGAGCAATGCCACACTCTCTCAGGTAAAAGGACTGGGTCGGGACGCGAATCTGAAAAGCACTTTGGTGCACCGGCGGGGCAACCGCCCGGGGAACAGGATTCCCCGGTGGGAATCTCTCAGGTAAAGGTACAGAGGCGTGACGAAGGATATCGTCGCGCCTCTGTTGTTTTTTGCCCCGCGCCTGGGCTGGCGCAGATCTTGAGAGGAAGGACGGAGATGTTACAATGAGCGAACTCAAGCGAACCCAGCTGTATGATGTACATGTGGCTGCCGGCGCCACCATGGTGGACTTCGGCGGGTGGGAAATGCCCATCAAATATCCCACGGACATCGTGGCCGAGCACCTGTATACCCGGCACTTCTGCAGTCTCTTCGATGTGTCCCATATGGGCCGCATCCTGGTGGAGGGCAGAGAGGCGGTGCCCTTTTTGCAGCATGTGCTCTCCAGCAACGTGCGCTCCCTGGACCTGAACCAGGCCCAGTACGCCATCATCCCTACCCACAGCGGCGGCGCGGTGGACGACGCCTATCTCTACCGCTTTGAGGCGGACCGCTACCTCCTGGTGGTGAACGCCGCCAACACGGACAAGGATCTGGCCCACTTGAGCGAGCAGATCAAGGCCTATGACGCCAGAATGACCGTCATCACCGGTGAGGTGGCGGCCGTCGCGGTCCAGGGCCCCAAGGCCAAGGAGCTGCTGATGGCGCTCTCCGGCGGGGAGCCGGTCACCGAGCCGGTGAAGAACGCCCTCAATACCCTTGATTTCGAGGGGCACACTGTCCGGGTGGCCAAGACCGGCTACACCGGCGAGCCCATCGGCTATGAGGTCTATATCGACAGCGCCAGCGCCGCGTGGCTCTGGAACCGGCTGGTGGAGCTGGGGGCGAGGCCCGCGGGCTTGGGCGCCCGGGACACCCTGCGCCTGGAGGCGGCCCTGCCCCTATACGGCCACGAGCTGGGTGCCGACCCGGAGGGGAAGGAGATCCCGGTTTACGCCGTGCCGGTGGCCAAGTTCGCCGTGAGCTTCTCGGAGCAGAAGGGGGACTTCATCGGCCGGGAGGCCCTGGCAGAGCAGTACGAGGTCTACAAGCGCGTCATGGATCGGGACTTCTCCGATCTCTCCGCCCTGCCCCGGCGTATCCGCCCCATCGCCCTTGTGGGGCGGGGCGTCATGCGCGCGGGCATGGGGGTCTACCGGGGAGAGGAGCAGATCGGCTGGGTGACCAGCGGCACCATGGTCCCCTACTACACCCACGAGGGGGAGGGCCTGGGGACGGTGATCCTGGACAAGAGCGCCATGCGCGCCATCGGCCTGGCCTATATCGCCAGCGACGTGCTGGATGAGGACCAGGTGGAGGTGGACGTCCGGGGACGGCGCGTCGCCGCCGTGATCCCGCCCTACCACCTGCGGTCTGACGCGCCGCCCTTTGCCCGGCCCATTATCTATACGCCGGAGGAAGAGGAGAGCCCCGCTCCGGAGGGCGACCGCCAGCCGGCAGCGCTGGACCTGCTGAAAAAGGCGGCGGAGAACCACGCCTGGCGGCAGGAGCGGTGTGTGAACCTGATCCCCTCGGAGATGACGCCGTCCAGAGCGGTGCGGCTGCTGAGCATGTCCGACCCCTCCTTCCGGTACGCCGAGCACAAGAAGATCAAGAGCTTCTACGACGCCGACGTATTTTACTACCAGGGCACCAAGTTCATCGACCAGGTGGAGCAGCTGCTGGTGGAGGAGATGAAGGCCTTTCTGGGGTGCAGCGAGGTGGAGACGCGGGTGATCAGCGGGCAGATGAGCAACATGGCGGTGTTCTCCGCCCTGATGGATTTCAAAAACCGCCTGGACCGCAAGCATGACATGCGCCGCCTGGGATACGTTCTCAACAACCACATCATCAAGGGCGGCCACCTCTCCGCCCAGCCCATGGGCGCCCTCCACGACTACATCGCCATCGACCCAGTGACCGAACGCCACGCGGTGGTGAATTTCCCGGTGTGCAGGGACAACATCTATCAGATCGATGTGGAGGAGACAAAAAAGGTCATTGCGGAGTACCGGCCGGAGCTCATCATTTTCGGCAAGAGCATGGTCCTCCACAGAGAGCCCGTGGCCGCCATCCGGCAGTTCGTAGACGCGGAGAAGATCCCCACCACCATCATGTACGACATGGCCCACGTGCTGGGCCTTGTGGGCGACTACTTCCAGAAGCCCTTTGAGGAGGGGGCCGAGATCGTCACCGGCTCCACCCACAAGACCTTCTTTGGCCCGCAGCGGGGCGTCATCGGCGTGAGCTACCAGAAGGAGGACCTGAAATACGGCTTGTGGGAGACGATTGCGTCCCGCGCCTTCCCGGGGAGTGTGTCCAACCACCATCTGGGCACCCAGCTGGGGCTCCTGATGGCGGCCTATGAGATGAACCAGTACAAGGACGCCTATCAGAAGGCGGTCATTGAAAACGCCAAGTCCTTTGCCCGGAGCCTGAAGGCCGCGGGTCTGGAGGTGGCTGGCGACAGCGCCATCGGCTACACCGAAACCCACCAGGTCATCGTCTCCGTGGGCTACGGCGCCGGCCCGGAGGTGGCCGAGCGCCTGGAGCGCAACAACATCATTCTCAACTACCAGGCCACCCCGGACGAGGAGGGCTTCACCGCCTCCGGCGCCCTGCGCATGGGGGTGAGCGAGATGACCCGCTTCGGGTTTGACGCCGCCGCCTTTGAGCGCCTGGCCGGCCTCATGGCCGACTGCATCCTCCGCGGCAGGGAAGTGGGGGACGAGGTGGCAAAGCTCCGCGGCGCGTATCAGGAGATGCGCTACTGCTTCTCGGACAGCGAGATAGAGGACGCCCTGGAGAACCTGGCGCGGAAGACCGGCGTGTAAAGGGACCCGCCATTCCAAACAGATTGGCTGTTATCCACGATATGACATGAGAACAAGGAGGAACTGACCATGAACATTCCCGCTGAACTGAAGTATTCCAAGTCCCACGAGTGGGTCAAGATGCTGGATGACACCACCGCCCTGGTGGGCATCACCGACTACGCCCAGAGCGAGCTGGGGGACCTGGCGTTTATCAACCTGCCTGTGGCGGGGGACCCGGTGACCAAGGAGGAGGCCTTCTGCGACGTGGAGTCCGTCAAGGCCGTGTCCGACGTGATGAGCCCGGTCACCGGCGTGG
This sequence comes from uncultured Oscillospiraceae bacterium, assembly GCA_944386965.1. The sequence continues at coordinate 10,115 of CALXDE010000037.1, read as the reverse complement.
TGGCGGAGGTGAATGAGGCGCTGCTGGATGCCCCGGAGCAGCTCAACGAGGCGCCCTATGAGGCTTGGATCGCCAAGATCTCTGACATCACCGACCAGGAGGAGCTGCTGGACGCCGCGGCCTATGAGGCGTTTGTGGCCGGGCTGTGATCGAGCCGGCGAGAGAGGAGAGGACCCATATGGGAAGCTATGTGCCCAATACCCCGGCCCAGCGCCGGGAGATGCTCGGCGTCCTGGGCCTGGGGTCCATGGAGGAGCTGTACCGGGACGTGCCGGCGTCCATGCTGGTGCGCGACGGGCTGCACCTGCCCCGGGGCCTGAGTGAGTGGGAGGTGCGAGGAAAGGTTACCGCGCTGGCGGAGGGAAACCGGATCTATCCCACCATCCTCCGGGGGGCCGGCGCCTACCGCCATTTTATCCCCGCGGTGGTGAAGCACATCACCGGCCGGGAGGAGCTGGTCACCGCCTACACCCCCTATCAGGCGGAGATCAGCCAGGGGATTTTGCAGTCCATCTTTGAGTACCAGACCATGATCTGCGCCCTCACGGGCATGGATGTGTCCAACGCCTCGGTGTATGACGGGGCCACTGCCGCCGCTGAGTCCATCGCCATGTGCAGGGACCGCAGGCGGGGGAAGGCCTATGTCTCCGCCTGCGCCAATCCCCAGACCATTGCGGTTATGAAGACCTACTGCTTCGGTTCCAACACGGAGCTGATCGTGGTGCCTGAGAAGGACGGACGGACCGATCAGGAGGCCCTGCGGGCCATGCTGGGGGAGGACGCTGCCTGCTTCTATCTCCAGCAGCCCAACTACTACGGCAATATGGAGGACGCCGCCGCCGTCGGGGAGATCGTCCATGCCGCCGGGGCCAAATATGTCATGGGAGTCAACCCCATTGCCTGCGCCGTGATGGCCGCCCCCGGCGAGTGCGGGGCCGACGTGGCGGTGGGGGAAGGCCAGCCCCTGGGCCTGGATCTGAGCTTCGGCGGACCGTACCTGGGGTTCATGGCCGCCACCAAGGCCATGTTCCGCAAGCTCCCCGGCCGCATCGTGGGCCAGACCCACGACAAGGAGGGCCGCACCGGCTATGTCCTGACCCTCACTGCCCGGGAGCAGCACATCCGCCGGGAGAAGGCCAGCAGCAACATCTGTTCCAATCAGGCCCTGTGCGCCCTGACCGCGGCGGTGTACCTCACCGCCATGGGCCCTGACGGATTGAAACAGGCCGCGACGCTGTCCATGTCCAAGGCCCACTATCTGGCGGCAGAGCTGGAGAAGGTGGGGATGAAGCGTCTCCACGCCGGGGAGTTCTTCCACGAGTTCGTCACCACCTGCCCCGACACGGAGAAGGTGCTGCGGGCTCTGGACGGCGCCGGGATTCTCGGCGGCCTCCCGGTGGAGGGGGGCATTCTCTGGTGCGTCACCGAGGTGGTGAGCCGGGCGGAGCTGGACCGGGCTGTGTCGATCATCAAGGGGGTGCTGTGAGATGCGACTGATTTTTGAAAAGGGGGCCCCGGGCCGCCGCCTGAGCCTTCTGCCGGCGTGCGACGTGCCGGAGGTGACCCTCACCGGCGCCCGCAAAACGCCGCTGGAATTGCCGGAGGTTTCGGAGACAGAGGTGACCCGTCACTATACAGCCCTTTGCAAGATGGTCCACGGGGTCAACGACGGGTTCTATCCCCTGGGCTCCTGCACCATGAAGTATAATCCCAAAATCAACGAGGACATGGCCGCGCTGCCGGGCTTCACCGCCGTCCACCCCCTCCAGGGGGAGGAGACGGTCCAGGGGTGCCTGGAGGTTTACGCCCTGGCCGCGGAGTATCTCCAGGAGATCACCGGCATGGATGCCATGACCTTCCAGCCGGCCGCCGGGGCCCACGGGGAGTTTACGGGCTTGCTGCTCATCAAGGCCTATCACCGCCGCAGGGGGGACGCGGGCCGGACCAAGATCCTTGTCCCCGACTCCGCCCACGGCACCAACCCGGCCTCCGCGGCCATGGTGGGCTACACGGTGGTGAACATCCCCTCCACCCCCGACGGGTGCGTGGATGTAGAGGCTCTGCGGGCCGCCGTGGGGCCGGATACCGCCGGGCTGATGCTCACAAACCCCAACACCCTAGGCATCTTTGAGAAACACATCCTGGAGATCACGAAGATCGTCCATGAGGCCGGCGGCCTGTGCTACTACGACGGGGCCAACCTCAACGCGGTCATGGGCATCGTCCGGCCCGGGGACATGGGCTTCGACGTGGTGCACCTGAACCTCCACAAGACCTTCTCCACCCCCCACGGGGGCGGCGGCCCCGGGGCCGGGGCCGTGGGCTGCAAAGATTTCCTCAGACCCTTCCTGCCCGGCCCGGTGGTGGAGCGGGGGGAGAACGGCTGTCACCTGGTAAAGCCGGAGCAATCCATCGGCCCCGTGAAGGACTTTTATGGAAACTTCACCGTGGTGGTAAAGGCCCTGACCTATCTTCTGACGTTGGGGAGGGAAGGCGTTCCTGAGGCGGCGGAGAACGCCGTCCTCAACGCAAACTACATGATGCGCCGCCTGCGGGAGAAGTATGAGATGGCCTGCGGCGCGGGGTGCATGCACGAGTTTGTCATGGATCTCTCGAAGCTCAAGGAGGAGACGGGCGTCTCCGCCATGGATATCGCCAAGGGCCTCCTGGACCACGGCATCCACCCTCCGACCATGTATTTCCCCCTCATTGTCCACGAGGCGCTCATGGCCGAGCCCACGGAGACGGAGAGCCGGGAAACCATCGACGAGGCATGCGACGCGTTTCTGGCGCTCTGGGACCTGGCCCATACGGACCCCCAGGCCCTCCACGACGCGCCAAAGACCACCCCGGTGGGGCGTCTGGACGAGGTGGGCGCGGCCCGGAACCCGGTGCTGCGCTACGCCAGGGAGAACTGAACCAGGAAACGAGGCGACCCTGCCGCTTCAAGCGGCAGGGTCGCCTCTCCCTGTTTTCAGACAGCGGGGAACGCGGCGGTGGCGCTGCTTCCCGACAGGCGGGTGGGCAAGGACCGGGTCCTTACAGCCCCAGCAGCTGCTTCTTTTTCGCGTCGTACTCCTCCGGCGTGATGGCGCCCATGTCCAGCAGCTCCTTGTACTTTTTCAGTTCGTCCGCCGGGTCCACGCCGCCGGCCTGGGGGGCGGTGTATCGGGGCTGGACGGGAGGCTGCTGCGGGGCGGTGTAGCCGGCCTGGGGCTCCTGGTGCACCCGGGGCTGGGCCTGGGGGGCGGCATAGGCCGTGCCCTGGGGCGCGGCGCCCTGGGGAGCGGCCAGGCTGTTGATCTTATCCTGCATCAAAATGGGCGGGACAATGCCGATCAGGATGGCCAGGATCAGGCACAGCGTGGCGCTGTCGGAGGGCCGGCCCGCCATGGCCGAGAGCCGGTCGATGCGCTGGGCGCTCTTGTAGACCCAATAGATGGAGTAGAAGGGGATGAACATGCACAGCAGCAGCTTGGTTGCGGGATTCCGGGGCGGCTCATCGGGCAGGCAGTTGAGGCTGTCGGTGGTGCGGTAGATCCAGATCAGATACCAGATGCCGAATGTAAAGACCAGCAGCAGTACATGCTTGGCAAGACCGCAGTAGGCGCTGGCGGGCATGACGCCGTCGCCCTGGGGGGCGCTGCTGGCGGCCACCCGGGGACCTTGACTGGCCGCACTCTGATAGGCCGTCTGCTGATAGGCGGGCTGGGAACGGAATTGGGGCGCGCCGCCGCCCAGGGGCAGCTGGTCCGTGTCCTCAAACCAGGCGGCCGCGAAGTACAGCCCGGCGGCAGGGAGCCCGTAGGAGATGACCACGGTGATCAGCGAAAAGATGAAGTTCAGGAACCCCAGGCCCCGGAAGAGGTTGATGAAATTGGCCAGGACTACCGGGACAATGCACACCGCCATACATCCGGCGGGGAGGAACCAGTACTTCTTGGCCGGTTCCTTGATGGAGGGAACAAAGTCCGCCAGTGTGAACAGGGTCATAGCGGCGTAGGCCAGCACCTGCAGCAGCCACACCAGCTTGTAGAGGAAACCGTAGGAGACGAACAGTCCCCGCAGGGCCAGGATGGTCAGCAGACCAAATCCGATGGCGATGAGAAAATCCTTTCGCTTGAGCATCAGCAGCACCGCCAGATATCCATAGGACGCGATCTCCAGGAAGGTCCACAGGGACCGGGTATACGGGCTGACGATCATGCCCAGGAGCGACAGCACCGCGATCACGATGTAGGCGATGCCGGCAAACTGACCGGCTTTCACGTTTTTGATTTCGTTCATAAAAAGATCTCCCTTCCTTGTTCTCCCGCTCCGGTACGGCCGGAGCGGGAGAACGCTTCGGCAGCCGGGGACCGCGGCCCCGGACTGCCCCGCTAAAACAGTGTTTTCTCGTTTTCGGCAAAGAGACGGTCGTTGATTGCCCCCAGTTCCGTCTGATGGGCGATGCCGTGACCGATGATGGCGTCCCGCTTGACTCTGGGATAGATCTGGGCGTAGCCGGCCTGCTGCAGGATCTTTTGCGTCTCATCCAGCGTGGCCCCCAGGCCGATACACAGACACAGCAGACGGTCCCTGGACGGATTGCGCCGGCCGGAGAACACCTGGTGAAGATATACCTCGCTCATGCCGGCCTTCCGGGCCAGGGCCGCCTTGGAGATCCCCTTCCGCTCGTAGAGCACGCCGAGCAGGTCCACGACAGTGCGGTGGGAGAAGTAGGGCTGATTCTTCTTGATATACTCGTCCAGATTGGGCTGGCTCATCAGCTCCTCCTTCAGATCATCGGTCCGTTTCTCTCTCAAACCTCTCACCCCCCCTTTACTTCCAGGCCGAAATCGTCTATACTAACTTTACATTGTTTTGCGCGCTATTACAATATGCTTTCAGCATAGCAATTCAGGTTTTTGGAGGTGGGCCGATGTATGCCTGGCTGCTGGACGCGCTGGAGCGGGAGTACGATCTGGTGCGCGTCCTGAAGGAGAGTCCCCGGGGCAGCGTGCGGCTGATCCGCCACCGCGCCACGGGGCAGAAGTTTATCCTGCGGCAGTTCACCGGCAATGCGGAGGTCTATCAGAAGCTGCTCTCCTGCTCCTGCAGGCACCTGCCCACGGTGCTGGAGGTGGCCTCCGCGGGGGAGAGGAATCTGGTGGTGGAGGAGTTTATCGAGGGGGATACCCTGGGCTTTCTGCTGCGCGGCGCCCTCTTCTCCCCGGAGGAGACGCGCGCCATCGGGATTCAGCTGTGCAGGGCCCTGTGGGTTCTCCACTCCATGGGCGCCGTCCACCGGGACATCAAGCCGGAAAATGTGATCCTCCGGGGCGCGGACGCGGTGCTCATCGACTTTGACGCCGCCCGCCTCCACAAGCCGGAGCATGAGACGGATACCCAGGTGCTGGGCACCACAGGCTTTGCCGCCCGGGAGCAGTACGGCCTCTCCCAGTCCGACACTCGGACGGACATCTACTCTATGGGCATCCTGATCAATGTTATGCTCACCGGGGAGCATCCATCCAGAAAATTGGCGGAGGGCCGGCTGGGCCGGGTGGTGGAGCGGTGCACCCGGGTCAACCCCCAGAAGCGGTATAAGAATGTACTGCGGCTGATGGAGGCGCTGTGAGATGGGAGAGGAGACGGTTTTTCGCCGCAGATGTCCCTGCTGCGGCGCGCTTCTGCCGGAGGAGGCGGCTTTCTGCCCCCACTGCGCCCGGAGCCTCAACCGGCGCACGGTGGTTCGCCCGCCCAATCTCGCCTGGCTGCGGTGGCTGCGGGCCGCGGCGGCGCTGCTGGTGCTGGCGATTGTGGCGGGGGGCCTCTATCTGTACCTCCGCCCCCAGACCTGGGATGCCCAGGGCGAGGTCCTCTATACCGACGCTGACGGCACCTATCAGGTGGTGCTGGCCTGGCCGAACAGCCGCTTCCGGCCCGCCTACACCATCTGTCAGCGCGCCGAGGTGGGGGTGGATTACCGCTTTCCCGTGCGGCTGTATGTGAACTACACGGAAAATGACGCCAGCGCCAACGAGCGCTTCCTGGAAAAAGTGGAGTGGGTCACCGCTGAGTTCCTCCCGCCGGAGGGGGAGGGCACAGCCACCTGTCTGGAGCCCGAGCCGGACCCGGACTATGCTCCGGATGCGGCCCTGGTCAGCTATGTGGACTTCACCGCCCGGGAAAATTTCACCGCCCAGATGGTGTGGACCATCCGGATGAAGAACGGGGACACCATCTGTCTGCGGCAGGACCTGATGGTGGAGGCTGTCGAGACTTACGACTACTACCCCGAGGACTACCCCATGCAAAACAGCGAGGAACTCCAGGCCCTGGTCAACCAGATCGCGGCCTCCACCGAGCCGTGGGCCGTGGTCAATATCCATCTGCCGGCGGTGACATATACCGGGAGTCTGGTGCTGCAAAACCGCTCCATCAATTTCTACGGCAGTGCTGAGGGGGAGCGGCGCACCACCTTTGCCGGCCCGGTCCGGTTGGATGTCAGCGTGGAGCGCTACGTCGGATGGATCTGCTACTTTGAGAACATCGACTTTCAGGGCAGCGGCGACGGGGTGGGCCTCTCCACCGCCGTGGACGCCCGGGCCACCAACTGCGCCTTCTCCGGCTGGAAGACCGGCATGCTGGGGTATGGCAGCGCCTGGGTGAATGTGATCGAATGCACGTTTGAGGACAATGGGGTGGGGTTCCACTTCAACAGCACCGGCAGCAGCGCCAACCACTCCATGTACAACGACAACCTCTTCCGGAACAACGGCACGGCCGTGCTGCTGGAGAATGTGCCCACGGAGCTGGAGTTGGATTTTTCCGGGTCGGTTTTCGCGGACAACGGCATCGATATCGACAACCGCTGCGGCCATGCCGCGGACATCTCCGAGGCTGTTTTTCAGTAGTCCGGCGGCCGATGCCGCCATGGAATAGGGCAAGGCCGGAGCGCGGCGCATGCCGCGCTCCGGCCTTTTCTCCATGCCGGGCCGTGTGCCTGGGAAATACTGCCAAAATGTGAAGAAATTGTAAACAATTTGTCGAAAAATGTCTAGTCCTGTCGAATCCTTTGAATCGGCTCGCTTTCTGTCGTATAATAACGCCGCAGCCAATGTTAGGAGGGAATAGGATGGCAGAGTTATCGGAGATCGGCAGGGTGCTCCGGCTGCTCGGAGTCGGAGGCAACTGCAGCGGCCACCGCCTCACCGCCGCGGCAGTCGCCCTCACGCTGGAGGAGCCGGACCGCCTGCTCTATGTTACCAAGCGCCTCTATCCGGTGGTGGCCCGGCAGTACGACTGCAGCTGGCAGTGTGTTGAGCGGGCCATCCGCTCCGCGGCCCACCGGGCCTGGTCCCGCAATCCCCGGTATCTGATGGAGCTGGCCCGCTATCCGCTGGACGGGGCGCCCACCTCGTCGGAATTTGTGGACATCCTGTATGGCTATTTCACCCGCGAGGCTCCGGACGCCTGAGAGGGCGGCAGATCAAAACCCGGTACACAGATCTCCTGTGTACCGGGTCCCTCTTTTTTCTCCGGCGGCGGGGCTTACTCCAGCTCCACCGTGATGTGGTCCGTTCCGTTCTCCTCGAACTCGCCCATGTACTCCTCCATCCGCTCCAGGATGTCGTTGTAGTTCTCCCGGGTGGGCTCCCCCAGATCCTTCAGCGCCAGCTCCTCGGCCAGGATCTCAAAGAACGTCACGTCCTCATAGGCCATAATGGCCTCGTGGATGCCGCCCTCGGCAAAGGCCCGGGAGGGGATCAGCTCCCCATCATACAGCTCCACCAGCTTGGCCATGCCGTGGTCCAGACAGTGGGCGAACACCTGGCTCTCCACCTCGTCATATTCGCGGATGCGGTCGTCGCCCCGGGTGGAGTTGAGCACCCAGTTGCCGATATACACCAGGTCCAGCAGCCGCCGGAATTGTTTCTCCGTCAAGTTCAGTTCCATGGGACACCTCCCCAAATCCTTCCATATGTCAGCGGGCGCACGTTGATACTGTAAAACAGATTATAGCAAACAACACACAAAAATGCTACAGAAAATCGTGGGGAATTCCCCCAAATTTTACTTGTTCTCCGACGGGAAGCATAGTATAATGTTTTAGTTGAATTTTACCATGAGGAGGTATGCCCCTTTGGACCAGCGTCCCATCGGTGTATTTGACTCGGGGCTGGGCGGCCTGACGGCTGTCCGGCAGCTGCGGCAGCTCATGCCCTCTGAACACATTATATACTTCGGCGACACCGCCCGTGTGCCCTACGGGAACCGCTCTAGGGAGACGATTCTGAAATATGCCCGGCAGGATATGCAGTTCCTCCACCAGTTTGACCCCAAGCTGGTGGTGGTCGCCTGCGGAACGGTCAGCAGCAACTGTCTGGAGGAGCTGCGCTCGGAGAGCGATATCCCGATCCTCGGCGTGGTGGAGCCCACGGTCCGCCGGGCCGTGGCGGTCACCGCCAACCGGCGGGTGGGGCTCATTGCCACCCGGGCCAGTGTTGCCAGCGGCGCGTACCAACGCATGTTTGAGGTCCTGGCCCCCCAGGTGCAGGTGTTCAGCAAGGCCTGCCCCCTGTTTGTCCCCCTGGTGGAGGAGGGGCGCTTCCGCTCCGGTGACGTGGTGATCGAAACGGTGGCGGCGGAGTATCTGGAGGAGCTGCTGGCGGCGCGGATTGATACCCTGGTCCTGGGGTGCACCCACTATCCGCTGCTCTCGGAGATCATCAGCGGGGCCATGGGGGGCAGTGTCTGCCTGGTGGACGCCGGGCGGGAGGCTGCCTGCGCCGCCCAGGCGCTGCTGCTGGAGCGAGACGCCATGGCCGGCCCCGGCCTGGGAAACTGTCAGTTCTATGTCAGTGAGCGTCCCGGCGATTTTCAGCGCCTGGCGGATATCTTCCTTCAGGAGCCCTGCCACGCGGACGCTCAGGTCGTGGATATCTCGAGGTATTGAGCGTGGAGGAATGGGCGGTCACCATCCAGCTCCGCAGCCGTCAGACCCTGGATGGGGAGACAGCGGAGCTGGAGCAGAGAACTGAGGGAACCCTGTCAACCGACGGGCGGGTCTGGCGCCTGCGCTACCGGGAGCCCGGGGAGGAGGGGGGAGAAACCTCTCTGACACTCAGGGCGGGCGAGGCCGTCCTGGAGCGCGCCGGGAGTCTGGCGACGCGGCTGCGTTTTCGGACTGGGGCGGTGTGCCCGGGCCGACTGGAGATGCCTGCCGGGGCGCTGGAGCTGTTGGTGGAGACAGAGTATCTGGGCCATGCCCTGTCGGAGGGGGGCGGACGGGTGATGCTCCGCTACCGCCTGTCCGCCCAGGGGCAGAGCATGGGGCGCTTCACGCTGCAGCTGCGAATCCGTCCGGCGGAGAGTGCCGGGGCAAATCCATAAAGAATGAAAAAGCGTCTGCGGGCGCGTGGAGGTTATACGAATGATCAATATGATTCAGAAGGCCATGGACCAGGTGCTGTCCCTGACCATGGCCGCCTATGAGGCGGCGGCTGCCGCCGGGTCACTGCCTGCGGGTGTGGCGGTGAAGGCCAATGTGGAGATCCCCAAGGATGTGTCCAATGGGGATTACACCACCACCTTTGCCCTCTCCGCGGCCAAGGCCATGAAGAAGAATCCCCGGGAGATTGCCGGCACCCTGCTGGAGAACCTGAAGCTGGAGGGGACCTATTTCGCTTCCGCGGAGATCGCGGGGCCCGGGTTCCTGAACTTCCGCCTTGCCCCCTCCTGGTACGCCGAGGTGCTGGCGGCGGTGGAGGCCGAGGGCAGCGCCTACGGCACCAACGACACCTATGCCGGGCAGAGGGTGATGGTGGAGTTTGTCTCCGCCAACCCCACCGGCCCCATGCACATGGGCAACGCCCGGGGCGGCGTGCTGGGGGATACCCTGGCCAGCGTCCTTGCCGCCTGCGGGGCCGACGTGTGGCGGGAGTTCTATGTCAACGACGCGGGCAACCAGATCGAAAAGTTCGCCGCCTCCCTGGAGGCCCGCTACCTCCAGATTTTGCTGGGGGAGGACGCGGTGCCCTTCCCGGAGGACGGCTACCACGGGGACGATATCAAGGAGCTGGCCCAGGCCTTCTACGCCCAGCACGGGGACGCCTACCGGGACGTCCCCA